>JBGOXU010000067.1:0-6575 GCA_041479305.1 Dehalococcoidia bacterium | reverse complement strand
GATGCGGGGTCGGTATGGAGATAATGTGAGTCTATTTTCGTGACAATACAAAAACTGAAATATTAAAATGCAAAACGGGCACTTTGGGTTTTTGGGCTTTGGTTCTTGGTCATTCGAATATTGTCTAGAATTTAGAGTTTAGAATTTTGAATTTGGTGCTGTGGGGTGGTGGGTGGTAACTGGGGTGGGTGGAGGGATTTGAACCCTCGGTCTTCAGGGCCACAACCTGACGCCTTAGGCCTCTGGGCTACACCCACCATTGACCAAAGAATATTATACGGGGAAAGGTGTGGCGTTTTCAAATACGGTGAGTAGCGGGGCCTACTTCTCCGCCAGTTCCACCACGGTCACTCCTAACCCGCCCTCCCCGTACCCGCCCGGTCGATAGGACTTGACGAGGGGATGGTTATCTAGTGTGCGCCGGACTTCCAGCCGCAGGATACCGGTGCCCCCTTTGCCGTGAACCACTCGCACCTGCACCAGCCCGGCGACAAAAGCATCATGCAGGGACTGGTCGAGCTTCAGCAGTGCCTCGTCCACGGTCAGGTGGCGGAGGAGGATTTCAGAGGGGTTCGTGTCCATTCGACCTGATTGTAGCACACGCCCATTGTCATTGCGAGGGCGGAGCCCGTGGCAATCTCAATAAATAAAATCGAGATTGCTTCGCTGTGGAGAGGTAGGCAGGTCGCTCGCAATGATAGTTGAGGATTTGTTACGCCTGAGCGCTAAGTGATACAATATTGTCGGGAGTTCCTCAAATGCCTTTAGATTCCATTATTGTCAAAGGTGCGCGCGAGCACAACCTGAAGAACATCGATGTCGTCATCCCGCGGGACAGGCTGGTGGTCATCACCGGCGTTTCCGGTTCAGGGAAAAGCTCGCTGGCGTTTGATACTATCTACGCCGAGGGTCAGCGGCGATATGTCGAGTCGCTGTCCGCCTACGCCCGCCAGTTCCTCGGCCGGATGGAGAAGCCGGACGTCGACTATATCGAAGGCTTAAGCCCGGCCATCTCCATCGACCAGAAAGGACCCAGCCGCAATCCCCGCTCCACCGTGGGCACCACCACGGAGATTTTCGATTACCTCCGCCTGCTTTTTGCCCGGGCGGGACATCCCCACTGCCCCAGGTGCGGCCGGGAAATCACGATGCAGACCGTGGAGCAAATCGTCGATGCCATCCAGAACCTCCCGGAGAAAAGCCGCATCCTGATTCTGGCGCCGCTGGTGAAAGACCGCAAGGGCGAATACCAGTCCGTGTTTGAAGACCTGCGCAAGTCCGGCTACGTGCGGGTGAGAGTCGATAAGGAAATCCGCGACCTGTCCGAGGAAATCAAGCTCGACAAGAACAAGAAGCACACCATCGAGGCGGTGGTGGACAGGCTGGTCATCGGCCAGAGCGACAAATCGCGCGTTGCCGACTCTGTGGAAACGGCGCTCAAGCTGGGGGCGGGCGTTATCCTGGTCTCCACCGGTGGGGACGAGCTTCTGTTTTCCGAGCGCTACGCCTGCCCCATTGATGGCATCAGCCTGCCGGAAATCGAGCCGCGCACTTTCAGCTTCAACAGCCCCCACGGCGCTTGCCCCGCCTGCACCGGCCTCGGTGTCAAACTGGAAATCGACCCCGATATGGTCATTCCGAACCGGAGCTTGTCCATTGCTGAGGGCGCCATCCGGCCGTGGCAGTTCCAGACCTGGTACTACGACCAGCTGGAGTCGCTGGCGCGGCGTCACGGGTTTTCCGTCAGCACCCCGGTGAAGAACCTGACCAAAGAACAGCTTCACGTCGTCCTCTACGGGGAGGGTGGGGAGTCCTACCGGTACCGCAGTCGTTTCGGGCGGGTCCGAGAGTACTTCTCCGGCTTTGAAGGCGTCATCCCGCGTATGGAGCGGCTCTACCGCGATAGCGAGTCGGAGCACACCCGCGCCGATGTTGAGCGTTATATGGTCACCCGGATGTGCCCGGTGTGCCAGGGTAAGCGTTTGAAGCCGGAATCGCTATCGGTGACCGTGGGCGGGCGGAACATTATGGACGTTACGGCGATGTCCGTCGTCCAGGCAATCGACTGGGTCAAAGAGGTGGATGCCGGAGTCCTGAGCGAGCGAGAGAAGATAATTGCCGCGCAGATTTTCAAAGAAATCCTGGCGCGGCTCGGCTTCCTGAAGGACGTCGGGTTGGAGTACCTCACCATCGCACGCACTTCCGGGACGCTGAGCGGCGGCGAGTCCCAGCGCATCCGCCTCGCCACCCAGATTGGCAGCGGACTGATGGGTGTCCTCTATATTTGCGATGAGCCGACCGTCGGTCTGCACCCTTCGGACGATGCCCGCCTCATTGCTACTTTGAAACGGCTCCGCGACCTGGGCAATACTATCCTGGTCGTTGAGCATGATGAAGCGATGATGCGCGCCGCCGACCATATTATCGATATGGGGCCGCGGGCCGGGGAGCATGGGGGCAGAATTGTCGCCACCGGAACGCTGGATGACATTAAGGCATCCCGCGATTCCCTGACCGGACAGTACCTCAGCGGCCGGAAACAGATACCCTTGCCGGAGCGCCGCCGTGTGGGGAATGGCAAGGAGCTTATCATCAAGGGGGCGCGGCAGAATAACCTCAAGAACATCGATGTCCACATCCCGCTGGGCAAGTTCGTGTGTATCACCGGCGTCTCCGGCAGCGGCAAAAGCTCGCTGATTGATGAGATTCTGTACCGCAAGCTCGCCTGGATGTTTTACGGCTCCCGGGAGAGGGCGGGCGATTGCGATGAGATTCTGGGCGTGGAGCACATCGACAAAGTCATCAACATCGACCAGTCGCCCATCGGCCGCACGCCGCGCAGTAACCCGGCCACCTACACCGGCACCTTCACCCCTATCCGCGAGCTTTTCGCCACGGTGCCGGAAGCCCGCCTGAGGGGTTATTTGCCGGGCCGTTTCTCGTTCAATGTCAAGGGCGGTCGCTGTGAAGCCTGCCGCGGTGAAGGCTATATCCAGATTGAGATGCAGTTCCTGCCCGATGTTACCGTCCCCTGCGAGGTGTGTAAAGGCAAGCGCTACAACCGCGAAGCTCTGGAAATCAAGTTCAAAGACAAGAACATCGCCGAGGTGCTGGATATGACGGTGGAGCAGGCGCTGGTCTACTTCGAGCACTTCCCCAAGGTCAGGAGTAAGCTGGAGACCCTGCACGACGTCGGGCTGGGGTACATCCGTCTCGGCCAGCCGGCGCCGACGCTATCCGGCGGTGAAGCCCAGCGAGTCAAACTGGCAACGGAGCTATCCAAACGGTCGACCGGCAAGACGCTCTATATCCTGGACGAACCGACCACCGGTCTTTCCTTCGAGGATGTGGCGGCACTGCTGAGGGTTTTGCAGAGGCTGGTTGACGCCGGCAACACGGTCATTGTCATCGAGCACCACAGGGACGTGATGAAGAACGCCGACTATATCATCGACCTTGGTCCCGGCGCCGGCGATAAGGGCGGCGGTATCGTCGCCACGGGCACGCCGGAAGAGGTCGCTCAGGTCGAGACTTCCGCCACGGGGCGGTACCTCACCCGCGTTCTGGCGAAGGAACGAGTTCCCATTCTGTCCACCTAATCGTGTATAATAGGTAAACCTGACCAGGTCGAATAGAGGTGCCTTATGACCGGGGTGAAACAACCCCGCTTTTTCTACGGCTACGTCATAGTGGGGGTGGCTTTCCTCGTTATGGCGATGGAATGGACGATTTTCTCCTTCGGCATTTTCTTTCAGTCGTTCATCACCGATTTCGGCTGGTCAAGAGCCGCCACCTCCGGCGCGTTGTCGCTTTGCCTGGTTCTCTTCGGCTTTTTCAGCGTGTTGACCGGCCGGCTTAACGACCGCTATGGTCCGCGCTTGCTGGTCACCGTCTGCGCTCTTTTTATCGGCCTGGGCTACTATTTGCTTTCCACCGTCACCTCTCTCTGGCAGCTATACCTGTACTACGGAGTCATCTTATCGCTCGGCCTGAGCTCAACGACTGTCCCTCTGGCGTCGACGGTGGCGCGCTGGTTTGTCAGGCGGCGCGGTATCATGACCGGCATCACTTTCTCTGGATTGGGAGCCGGCGGGCTTGTGTTGTCGCCGCTCATCAACTGGCTTATCACCATCTACGGCTGGCGCACGACGTACCTCATTATGGCCGTTACCATCACCGTCGCTGTCATGGCTGTGGCTCAACTCCTCCGCCGCGACCCCACCGATATGGGACTGCGGCCCTACGGCGAGAGCGTTGCCGTGGCCAATGGCAGTAACGCCACCGGGCTGTCTTTCCGCGAGGCGGCGCGCACTCGCCGGTTTTGGCTGCTGGCCTTTGCTCTGCTCTGTTTTACGTTAAGCACCGGCTCCATCCAGGCGCATATCGTCCTCCACGCCGTCGGGCTGGGCGTCTCGTCGACACGTGCCGCGATGGTGCTTGCCCTTGTCGGCGGCTTCAACTTTGCCGGGCGGATTACCTTCGGTGGCATCAGCGACCGCATCGGCACCAAAATGGCTTTGTTTATCGCCTTTCTCCTGCAAGCGATGGCCCTCTTCTGGCTACTCCTGGCGATGGACCTGTGGATGCTCTATCTGTTTGCGGTGGTGTTCGGACTGGGCTATGGCGGCATCGCTGCCCTGATGTCGCCATCAGTGGCCGAGCAATTCGGACTGGTGTCGCACGGTGTCATTCTCGGGGTGATAATGATTGGCGTTCAGATAAGCGAGGGCATTGGCCCGTTGCTGGGCGGCTATATCTTTGACATCACCGGAGCCTACAGCCTGGCGTTTATACTTTATGGCGTGGTCAGCTTCATGGGAATGGTGCTGGTCTCACGCTTGAAGGGGCCGGTCGCTGAAAAGGAGCCTGTCTACGAAACGCGATAGGCAACCCGGCATCTTCTACGGCTACATCGTCGTGGCGGCCGCTTTCCTGTGCATGCTGGTGATGTGGGGGGCATATTATAGCTTTGCTGTCTTCTTTAGCCCGCTGCTGGCTGAGTTTGGCTGGACACGGGCAATGACTTCTGGCGCTTTCTCTCTCTCCTTTGTTCTCACCGGCGTGTTTGGCATCCTTGCTGGAAAACTAACTGACCGTTTTGGGCCCCGGATTGTCGTTACGGTGTGTGGAGTTTTGCTGGGTCTGGGATATGTTTTACTGTCCAAGACCAACGCCTTCTGGCAACTTTACTTGTTCTATGGAGGTGTGGTCGCACTGGGAATGAGTTCCGCCGTTACCCCTCTGCAATCAACGGTGGCCAGGTGGTTCATCGATAAAAGAGGCATGATGACCGGTCTGGTGGTGGCGGGCATTGGGGTGGGGACGCTGGTGGTTCCGCCCGTTGCGAACTGGATGATTGCGAGTTATGACTGGCGGACCTCTTATGTAGTCGTCGGCATCACGGCTTTGGTCTTGATGACTTCTGCGGCGCAGTTTCTCCGGCGCGACCCGGCGCAAATGGGACAGTCACCGTATGACAAAAACGGGGAAGGCATCAATATCAATACTATGTCGGCCGGATTCCACCTCAGTCAGGCCCTCCGTACCAAGCAGTTCTGGCTGCTGGTGGCGTCTTCTCTCTGTTTCACCATGGGTGAAGGCGCTATTATGGTACATATTGTTACCCACGCCCGCGGTCTGGACATCGCCGCCACCGGGGCCGCCTTCATCCTGACAATTATTGGTGGCATCAGTATCGCCGGCAGAGTAATTATAGGCGCCGCCGGCGATAAAATCGGCCACAAGGTCTGCTGGATTATTTGCCTGGCACTGGGGTCATCTTCCTTTTTCTGGCTACTGTTTGCCCGGGAGCTGTGGGCGCTTTATCTGTTTGCCGTGGTCTTTGGTTTTGCCTACGGCGGATTCTCTGTGATACTTTCGCCAATGGTGGCGGAACAATTTGGCTTAAGGTCACACGGCGTTATCTTCGGGGTAATTATCATGTTTGGCGGCACCGGGGGCATGGCAATTGGCCCGTTGTTTGCCGGGCATTTGTTTGACGTGACCGGGAGTTATACAGTGCCTTTTTTGATGTTCGCAGTAAGCAGCGTTATTGGGCTGATTTTGATTCTATTCTTAAGACCGGCACAGCTCGGGGACGGCCGTAAGATATGAAACAGAAACCGGGCCGGCGTCTTTTTTACGGCTACATCGTGGTGGCGGCCGCCTTCCTGATAATGGGTCTGATGTGGGGCTCGCTCTATGCCTTCGGCGTCTTCTTCAAGTCCCTGCTGGCGGAGTTCGGCTGGTCAAGAGCCGCGACTTCGGCGGCTTTCTCGATGGCTTCCGTTCTCATCGGCCTCAGCAGTATCGTTACCGGCCGGCTCACCGACCGTATCGGTCCCAAGAAGGTAGCCACGGCCTGCGGCGTGGTTCTCGGGCTGGCGTTTCTTCTGCTCTCGACGGTGAATTCCTTGTGGCAGCTCTACGTCTATTATGCCCTGGTTGGCATCGGAGTGAGCGGGGCCTTCGTGCCAATGGCTTCGACCATCGCCCGCTGGTTCGTGAAACGGCGCGGGATGATGACCGGAGTCACCGTCGCGGGGCTGGGGGTGGGTACGCTGGTCATGCCGCCT
>JBGOXU010000066.1:0-6617 GCA_041479305.1 Dehalococcoidia bacterium | reverse complement strand
GACGGCGGACTGCGTCGCCACGCCGGGAGTCTGGTTGACTTCGCGGCTGACGGGCGAGACCGCCGACACCTGACGACCACGGCAAAAGCGCTCATCACCTCGGCGGCGGCGATGCTGGTGGTGGCGGTTATGGTGGGCAATCTGGCCCTGCTTTTCGCGGATATCCTGTTCGCGGTTTACCTGCTTACGGTCCTGGCCATCGCGTTTTTCGCCATTCCCGGGAGCCCTCTGGCTATCCGTCCCGTATGGCGACGGATTATCGCCGGGACTATGGCCACAGTCGCACTCTCGGCTGAGAGCCGGGCGTCCGTGAAATTGCACTGTCTCATTGCCCCCGAGGATAAATGGCTCAGGGCGACGCCGCAGAAGTTTACCGTGAACCGGACAATCACTCTCGACCTCCGCATCACCCCACCCCTCGCCGGACCCGCACGCCCCAGGCTGCATCTTTCCGCCATCGACCCTTGGGGCTTCATCCAGACAAACCAGGCATTGGAACCCGTTGAGCTGCACGTCATTCCGCGGGCGCGTTTCGCCGAGTGGCTGGCGCGGCAATACCTGGAGCAGGCCGGGGCCTGGGCGGCCGTGCCGCTATCGGCTTTGCCCGAGGTGCGGATGCTCAAGAGAGGCATCGAATACTACGATAGCCGCCACTACCAGCCCGGCGATATGCTCAAGGACATCGACTGGAAACACACTCTAAAGCTGGACCGGCTGATAATCAAGCAGTACATCGAAGCCAGCGAGAGGGTCGCCATAATTGCCATCAATCTTTCGGTGAGTGACAGTGAACAAGCGGATAAGCTGGCTTACAACCTCATCAGCGCCGCGCTGACTCTGGCTCAGGAACACATCCCCACCGCCCTCGCCGCCTACAACCATGAGAAGGTCGTGGCGGTCACCCCCGTCCTGAACCCGAGGGAGATTGTGCAACGAGCGCTGGCGCTGGTCAAAGACATTGCCATCGTGGGCTTTGCGCCGCGGGTCCTTCAGCCGCCCGACCTCGCCAGACTCAAGCGGGACATCAGCCAGTTGAAGCAAGCGTCTTCGGAGCCGGCCAAGCGTCTGCTGAACATACTCAGCTTTGAATACGAGGCAATCAAGGACTCCGCCAAAACTCACCCCGCCGCCACTGCCCTGACCTCGGTTGCCGGGCATGTTCCCGCGCCGGCGACCATAGTCCTGATATCGGAGATGAACCACGATACCGAAGCCCTGACGCTCACGCTGGACAGGCTGAAACGGCAGGATTTTACGACGATTTCCGCCGGAAAGAGCTAAACTTATTCTACAGTGACGCTCTTCGCCAGGTTGCGCGGGAAATCGATGGGGCAGCCTCGCTCCTTGGCGGTATAGTAGGCAAGCAGTTGCAATGCCACTGTGTTCACCACCGGCGAGAAAATAGGCTCCACTTTGGGCACGGAGATGACGGTGTCCACCAGCTCCTCAATCTCCCCGTCCCCGTTCCCCACAATGGCAATGACCGGTGAATGCCTCGCCTTAACCTCTTTGATACTGGTCAGCATCGCCTCATAAGTATGGTCGTTGCCGACCACAGCCACCACCGGCATTTCCTTGCCCAGCAGGGCGAAGGGCCCGTGCTTTAGCTCGCCGGCGGCGCAACCTTCGGCGTGGATATAGGAAATTTCCTTGAGTTTCAGCGCCCCCTCCAGCGCCACGGGGTAGTTTATGCCCCGCCCGACGAAGAAGACGTTATCAAACTTGGCCAGCTGCTTGGCGCACTCGGCAATGGTGCCCTCCCTATCGAGCACCTGCTGGACCTTACCCGGAAGCTGGCGCAGTTCCGTAATCAGGCTGTCCAGCCGCCGGATATCAACCCTTGAATACGGCAATGCCAGCCAGTAGAGCGCCATCATCTGGGCGATGAAGCTTAGTCGCCGCCACGCTGATTTCGGGCCCGGCGCGGGTGTGAATCACGGGGTCGGCCAGGCGGCTCGCCGTGCTCCCCACGACGTTGGTGATGACGATTACGCGACAACCCTCACGCCTCAGCCGTTTGATGGCTTTAAGGACATCTGCCGTCTCGCCCGATTGGGTGATGGCAATAGTCACGTTCTTTGCCAAAACACGTCCACAATAATTGAACTCGGAAGCCACTTCCGTCCGTACTGGCGTCCGGGCAAGCTCTTCTATAATGTATTTACCCACCAGCGCCGCGTGGTAGGAAGTGCCGCTAGCCAGTATCAGCACGTCGCCCAGGTCAAAATCGCCTGAATCCGCCAGGTCGACGGCCTCGCCCTCGGCCACGTAGCCGCCAATGGTATCGCGTATCACCTTGGGCTGTTCGTGGATTTCCTTGAGCATAAAGTGCTCGTAGCCGGCTTTCTGGGCATCCTCCACCGTCCAGGAAATTTTGTGTTCCTTGCGGGCGACTTCAGCCCCGCCATTCTTTATCTGCAGACTATTCGCGGTGACCACGCCGATGTCATCATCCTCAAGATAGACCACCCGGCTGGTATAATCCAGAATCGCCGGCACATCGGAGGCGATGAAGTTCTCCCGGTCGCCCAGGCCGACGATTATCGGGCTGTCGCGCCGGGCGATGACCAGCTCTCGATTGCCCACCGCCAGCACCACGATGGCGTAAGAGCCTTCCACTTCCTGCAAAGCCCGGCTCACCGCCATCTCAAGATTGCCATCATAGTATTCCTCAACCAGATGCGGCAGAACCTCGGTGTCCGTCTCCGAGACGAAGTGGTGACCGGCACGTGCCAGCTTCTGTCTCAGTTTCTGATAGTTGTTGATAACCCCGTTGTGCACGACGCAGATTTTGCCCGGGCAATCACAGTGGGGATGGGCATTGACCCTGGACGGCTCGCCGTGGGTTGCCCAGCGGGTGTGGCCGATACCCAGCGTCCCGGCCAGCTTCGGCGCCACCTTCTCCAGCGCCTTCACTCGGACGGCGTCCTTGAAAACCTTGACCTCGCTACCGGCAACGGCAATGCCGCACGAATCATAGCCGCGGTATTCCAACCGGGTCAGGCAATTGAACAGCACCGGCTGTGCTTGCTTATCACCGATATAGCCAACAATTCCGCACATTCAATCACTCCAACTCTAGTACAAACGTGTCAAACCTTGATACGCCTTAAAACAAAACACACCTTTCATTGCGAGTCCTTCGGCAGAAGGACGAAGCAATCCGTTTCTCCCGGCTTGGGACGGAATGCTTCGTCGACCCGATTTCGTCGGGACTCCTCGCAATGACAAACCATTCATCATTAGTTAGTACGCTTGTATTAGTACACGAGACTGCGGTCGGGTAGGCGGCCGCTGATTGTCTTCCCTTGCACCTGAGAGTAGTTGCCGATTATCGTCCCCGGCTGTGCCACGATGTTGTTCCCCAGACGGCACCCCTCCCCCACCATCACCCCCATATCCACGGTGTAATGCTCGCCATTGATTTTGACCTCGGCGAGGCTACTACAGGCGGTAAACTGTCCCTTGATAATGCTGCCCTTGTCGATGACCGAGTTATAGATAATACAGCCCGGGCCGATATTGACATCGTCGCCGATGACGCTGTTACGGATAACCGTAAACGGACTGATGACGACGTTGTTGCCGATGCTGGAGGATGGCTGGATGCAAACACTGGGTCCGATATCGCAGTCCTCGCCAATGACTGCCGGACCGGCGATATAAGAGTGGGAGCGGAGCACCGTGTTTTCTCCGATGGCGACCCGCCCCTTGACGGCGACGTTACTTTCCTTGGTGCCGCTAAGATTAGGCTGCACCCGCCGCAAAACAGCATCGTTCAGGCTCAAGATATCCCAGGGATAAACGGCATCGAGCCAGACACCATCGGTGAGCGCCACTTTAATCGTTTCGCCCTGCGCAATCATTTTGTTCACCGCGGCAGGAACATCCAGTTCCGGCTCGATGAAGCGGAAAATCTCTTTGCTAAAGGCGTAGATGCCGGTGCTGATGATATTGGTGCCCGCCTCCTCCGGCTTCTCGGTAATGCTCTGTACCTCGCCATCCTTGATATCGACCACGCCGTACCGCTTCGGGTTGTCCACCTTCTTGACCAGCACCGCCTCCGGCGCAACGCCGACAAACTTCGCTATGGTCTCGGCTTCAATCAGGTTATCGCCGAGGAGCAGAAGAAACTCATCGGCGATGACACCCTGTGCCTGCGCTAAGGCATGAGCGGTACCCAGTTGCCTTTCCTGGGTGACATAGGTGATTTCCACGTCGAACCGCTCGCCGGAGCCAAAGTAATCAAATATCTGGTCCTTGCGGTAGCCCACCACCATCACGATGTTGCGGATGCCGTTCTTCGCCAGCGCTTCGACCACATAGCCGAGGATTGGTCTGCCGGCGATGGACAGCATTACCTTGGGCCGGTTCACCGTAAAGGGCCGGAGCCTTTGCCCCTCCCCGGCCGCCAGAATAACTGCCTGTTTCATCTAAAATAGCCTCGAATTCGGCGCGATGATGCCGCTGACCACCACCCCCGGACCGATATGGGTGTTATTCCCAATCATAGTCCCGACATTGATGCTGGCGTTGATGCCGGTCTTCACCCCGTCCCCAATGATTGCCCCCATCTTGCGCCGGCCGGTATTGATATTACCCACGGACACGTCCTTCTCGTCCAGCCGAAGGTTGGCAATCTTGGTCCCGGCGCCGAAGTTACACTCCTCGCCGATAACGCTATCGCCGATATAGTTGTGATGGGGTACCGCCGTGTTCTTCATTATGATTGAGTTCTTGATTTCCACCGCGTTGCCAATATGGCAGCCGTCACCAATCGCAGTATACGGTCGGATGTAGCAGTTCGGACCGATGTTGCAGTCCGCGCCGATGACCACCGGCCCGGCAATATAGGCGCCGGACCTGACCACCGTCCCCTTGCCGATGGCGACTACCCCCCTCAGCACTACGTTTTCCTCTAATGTACCATCATTCCGCCCCGTAATTCCAGTAAGGAGAGCCTCGCCGGCGGAAAGCAGGTCCCACGGGTAGCTCAGAGGCAGCCAATAGCCAATCTCCTGATAGCTGACCTTTAGCCCTTTGCCAATCATAAGCTGAAGCGACTCAGTGATTTCGTACTCGCCGCGGGGCGATTTTGGCGTCGCCGCAATCGCCTGGAAAATATCGGGAGTGAACAAATACAGCCCGGCATTGGCCAGCTTGGATGGTGGTTTCTCCGTTTTCTCGTGGATTCTGACCACCTTGCCCCGGCTGACCTCAATCACCCCCAGGCCGGCCGGGTCATTGACCTCGATTGCCCCCAGAGTGTTGCCTCCCTTGGCGATGACCTTCTTGATGTCCTTCGTATCGATGATGATGTCCCCGTTCATCATCAGGAAGCTCTCGCCCACCATTCCCTCCGCCATCCGCAGGGCGTCCGCCGTCCCCATCTGCTTTTTCTGACTGCAGTACTCCACCTTCACCCCCCATTCCTCGCCATCGCCAAAATAGTCGCGCACCTGCTCGTCCCGGTAGCCAACGACCAGAATGAACTCGGTGACGCCAGCCTCCCGGGCGGCGAGCATCAGGTGTTCCAGGATGGGCCTATTGGCGATGGGGAGCATTACCTTGGGCCGGGTGTAGGTCAGCGGGCGCATCCGGTTGCCTTCGCCCGCGGCTAGAATTACTGCCTTCAATCTATTTCTCCTTCTTCCCGCTCGCTTTAATCAAGGTGACGACGCTATCATACAGCTCGCGGACGCGAGTCTCCGTCCTGGCTTCCACAGTCAGCCTGATTTTAGGCTCGGTGCCCGAGGGCCGGACTAAGAGCCAGCCGTCCTTGAAGTCGAGCTTAAAGCCATCAGACTTATCCACTGAGACTGGCTTAAGTGACTCCAGTCTCAATGCCAGAGCGGACACGGCCACGCCGTCGCTGGCGATGCTGCCCCTCAAAATAGGGTAAGCTGGAATCCCGCCGGCCAGCTTGGATAGCTTATTCCGGCTGGCAATCGAAGCGATTTGCGCGGCGGCGTAGATGCCGTCGGGGCACAGGGAGGCTTTGGGGAAAATCCACGCCCCAGATGGCTCCCCGCCAAAGTCCCCGCCTTTCTTGAGCTCTTCCGAGACGTAGTTGTCGCCCACCCTGGTCCGCCGCACCTTGAACCCCATTTCCCCGATGACCATCGAAGCGTCTATGGTGGTGACAATGTCTTTGGCGCCAATTGCCCGCGCCAGGATGACCATCAGCTTATCGCCGGAAATAAACCAGCCCCGCTCATCCACCGCCATCATACGGTCGGCATCACCGTCATGGGCAATGCCCACGTCGGCGCCAGATTCCCTCACTGCCTTCATGAGGTCGCCGAGATTGGCCTCGGTCGGTTCGCTGGGCCGGGGAAACAAGCCACCGGGCTGGCAGTTGATTTCCCAGACCTCACAGCTTAGCCTCCTGAGGAGATGAGGCGTGATGACAGAAGCAGCGCCGTCGCCGCAGTCCAGGGCCACTTTGACGTCCAACGCCTTAGGAAAGTCCCGCGCAATACGTTCGATGTGCTCTTCAATAGCGCGCGGGTAACCACGGGACTGCCCAATCTCACTCCAGGGAGCAACCTCAAGCGACTCGCCGAGAATGAGTTCCTCGATTTCCTTCTGCTGAGCCGGGCTGAAAGCCGAACCAT
>JBGOXU010000065.1:0-6620 GCA_041479305.1 Dehalococcoidia bacterium | reverse complement strand
CAGTAGATATGAGGCGCCTGGCTCGACGTTCAGTTTCAAGTCGTGCACCATTGCAAAAGACATCTGTTAAACTATACAACCAAGCCACCTTTTTATCAAGTTCGGCAAGCGCAGGGCGCTCACTGCCCCTGTCATTGAGAGTCCCGATGGAATCGGGACGTGGCAATCCGCCTGAGGCGGACTGCTTCCCCTTCCATAGAAGGGGAAGCAGTGACAAGAGGTGGAGTTGAGATTCTTTCCCTTCACCGGAAGGGTCAGAATGACAACCTCCAGTGACCCAATTGCAAAATTGACGCCAGCCGTATAGAATTCCTGCTGTGGGAGGTAATTTAACCGGGTTCCTCGTCGCCAGCAAGGTGGAGTTCGAGTTTCTGGAGAAGAAAGTCACCCACCACGTTCACGAAGCATCGCTGGCGAGCGGCATCAGCACCAGCGAGTTGGTCAAGACTATCGTTTTTCTCAACCAGGACTCCAGGCCGCTCATTGCCGTCGTGCTGGGCGACCAGAATGTCAGCCGCCACAAGTTGCAGGAGCTATCGAAATCGAAGGACGTGCGGGTGGCGCCGGATGAAATCGCCGAATCGATGACCGGCTATCCCACGGGCGGCATCCCGCCGGTGGGGCACCGCCGCCGCATACCCGTCTACATCGATAACCGGGTGATGGCGCGCCAGCACGTCTGGGCGGGGGGCGGCTGCCGCACCAAGCTGGTCAAACTGAAGACGGCGGATATCGCCCGGCTGAGCAATGCCACCATTGGCGACATCGTGATTTAGCGTATGGACGACAAGAATCTGGACGCGCTCGCGGAGAAGGGGTCCGACTTGATTGTTGAAGCCAGGAAGGTCGTGGTCTTCACCGGCGCCGGCGTCAGCACTGAGTCGGGCATCCCCGATTTCCGCGGGCCTGACGGGCTGTGGACGAAATTCGACCCGGAGGATTTCACTATCGATAAGTTCTTGAGGAGCGCCGAGACCCGCCGCCAGCAGTGGCGCATCCTCAGCGGCGAGCTGATTACCGGCGAAGCGAAGCCCAACCCCGCCCATTATGCCATCGCCGACCTGCACCGGCTCGGCAAGCTCGATTGCGTCATCACCCAGAACGTGGACAACCTGCACCAGGCGGCCGGCGTCCCGGACGCTCAGGTCTTTGAGCTTCACGGCAATATGCGGCGGGTGGTCTGCCTGCGCTGTCGCCGGGTCTACCTCTTCGAGAAGATTAAGGCCCGCCTGGCCAGAGGCGAGGACTCCCCCGATTGCGAAGTCTGCCACGGCATCCTCAAGCCGGACGTGGTCTTCTTCGGGGAGCCGTTGCCGGAGAGGACAGTGGAAGAAGCCACTGTACACGCCTCAAACTGCGACCTTTTTCTCGTGATTGGCTCCTCGCTGGTGGTCTACCCCGCCGCCTATATGCCGGAGTACGCGGTTGGAGCGGGCGCAAAGTTGGTCATCATTAACCTCAGCCCCACCGACATGGACGACCGGGCCGCCATAGTGATTAGAGCCAGAGCCGGCGACGCGATGACGAAGATAGTGGAGAAAGTGAGAAACAAATTGAACCCGGCTAGCGCGTCAGCACAAGGGCGTCTAAGAGGGGCGCAAGTCCCCTCTTCCAAATCCCTCCCCCGCTCCTGCCAGGAGCGGGGGACTAAGGGGGTGAGGTCAAAGAACTAAATCAGCGGTCGACCACCCGGAAAAAATATCGGAGCAGGAGGAACGAAATGGACTTTTCCCTTTCCCAGGACCAGATGATGATTAAGAAAATGGCGCACGACTTCGCCGTCAGGGAGCTTGAGCCGCTCGCCGCTAAAATCGATGAGGAGGAACTCTATCCGGCGGAGAGCATCAAGAAAATGGCCGAACTGGGCTTGCTAGGGCTGAGTCTCCCGGAGAAATATGGGGGGAGCGGGGGAGGGGAAACGGAAATGTGCCTCGTCACCGAGGAGCTGTGCCGCGTCTGCGCCTCGACGGGCACCGTGTTCCTGGTTAACACCGGGCTGGCGGCAACGCCTCTCGTGACTTTCGGCAGCGAAGAGCAGAAACAGCGCTTCCTCACCGCCATTGCCTCCGGTCAGAAGCTCGCCGCCTTCGCCTTGACTGAGTCGAACGCCGGCAGTGACCCCGCCGCCCTGCGCACCACGGCGACGAAGAAGGATGGCGGCTACGTCCTCAACGGCTCCAAAATCTTCATCACCAACGGCGCCGAGGCGGACATCGTTCTGACCTTCGCCACCATTGACCGCAATCTGAAACACAAAGGCATTGCCGCTTTCGTCGTCGAAAAAGGGATGAAAGGTTTCTCCGTGGGCAAGCGCGAGCACAAGATGGGCATCCGCGGCTCGTCCTGCGTGGAACTTGTCTTTGAAGACTGCTTTGTGCCGGAAGCCAACCGGCTGGGCGGGGAAGGGGAAGGGTTCCGCATCGCCATCAGCGCCATCGATGCCAGCCGCGTCGTGGTGGCGGCGCAGGCGGTGGGCATTGCCCAGGGCGCCTTCGAGCGGGCGCTGAGGTACGCCAAGGAGCGCCAGCAGTTCGGACAGCCTATCGCCGACTTCCAGGCAATCCAGTGGATGCTCGCCGATATGGCGACCCAGATTGACGCCGCGCGCCTGCTGACCTATCGCGCCGCCTCTCTGCAGGACAAGAAACAGCCCTTCGTCAAGGAAGCGTCAATGGCTAAGGTCTTCGCCTCCGAAGCGGCGATGTTCGTCACCAGTAAAGCTATCCAGATTTTCGGCGGGTACGGCTATATCAAGGAATACCCGATGGAGCGCTACCTGCGCGATGCCAAAATCACCGAAATCTACGAAGGCACCTCGGAGATGCAAAGGCTGACCATCGCCCGCCAGCTGATGAAGGAAGCCACTTAGCGGCGGTTTGCAGGACGAAACGCGGATAGAATCCGGGACGTGAGACCCTTCGTCCTTCCACCGAAGAACTCAGGGTGACAGAGGCGCAGGTGTCATTCCGAGCGTAGCGAAGAATCCCGGCAATGGAGTGCCACCAAACGTTAGCAGGACGGCGGCTCGAAGATTTTGACCAGAACCTCCCCCTCCATCACCACCTCACCGTTCTGGTTGGCGCAGGCGGCCCTGAGGGTGAGAATACCCCGCTCCTTGCGCATGCCCGTGACTTCCACCTCCGCCCGGACGGTATCGCCAATCCGCACCGGCCTCAGAAATTTGCCGGAAAAGGACAGCAGGACCGGCAGGCCGGGCAGTTTAGCCGCGGCGGCGGAGAGGAAGGACAACGTCAGAATCCCGTGGGCAATCCGGCCCTTGAAAAACGTCCCTTTGGCGAACTCCTCGTCCATGTGGACGGGATTATAGTCGCCGGAGACTTCAGCGAACTTCTTGATATCGTCTTCGGTGACCGTCTTGATGTGGAAGGTCTTTAAGCCGACGCTGATGCCCAAACGGTCGATAAAGGTCTCGTTCTCTGCCATCTCCCCTCCTAAGCCAGGCTGAAGACGGGGCGCACCCCCTCGCCGGCGGAATACTTATCGCCGGGGAAGACATCGTGCCCCGTCGTCACGCTCTTGCCGACCAGCTCCATGCCGGCTTTGGTCGGGTCGATGCCCGCCAGATGCCCCATCAGCCATGGCCCTTCCTCCAGCGCGACGAGCACGATGACGTAGGGAACAACCTTCTCCCAGCCCTCCGGGGCGACGTTGTTGGTGGTGAAGGTCTGAATCTTGCCCTTGCCGCTCAGCTGGATGATTTCAAGATTAGTGCTGCCGCATTTGCGACAGGCCATCACCGGCGGCGCGGCAATAGCGCCGCAGTCGATACACTTCAAACCGAGGAGCCTGTTTTCCTTCAGCGCTTCGCTATACTTCTTGAAAGTGAGCTTATACTCCATCTCCAGCCTCCTTACCAGCCCCTCTGGAAAATCATGTTCACGAGCGTGCCGCCATCCCCACCCAGAGTATCGGTCATGCCGATTTTGGCGCCTTCCACAAGTCGCTCCTTCTCCACTTCGCCGCGCATCTGCTTAACGATTTCATAGACCTGCCCGGCGCCGGTAGCGCCGATGGGGTGGCCCTTTGATTTGAGACCGCCGGAGGCATTGATGGCGACTTTGCCGCCGATGGCCGCCTCCCCCTTCACCCACGCCTCGCCGGACTTGCCGTAGTCGAAAAAGCCCATACTTTCCGCGGCAAGGAGACTGGCAATACTGAAGCAATCGTGCAGTTCGCAGATATCGATGTCGGCGGGTTTCAGGCCGGCCATATCGTAGGCTTTCCGGGACGAGATTTCGCGCGCCCGGATTCGGGGCAGAAATTCGCCCTGGCTGAGCAAAGGACCCGCGGACGCCTGCCCCACGCCGATGAAGTAGACGGGCTTCCCAGTCAGTTTCTTAGCCACATCTTCCGAAGCCACCACGAGCGCCGCCGCGCCGTCGGAGAAGGGACAACAATCGTGAAGCTGGATGGGCGTGCTGACCATAAACGACTTGAGCACCGCGTCGATGGTCACTTCCTTGCGCAGGTGGGCTTTGGGGTTGAACATCCCGTACTTGTACGACTGCACCGAGACCTGCGCCATCTGCTCCTTGAGTTTAGCCAGGGGGATGCCGTACTTCGCCGAGTAAAGGTGAGTGAGCAGCGCGAAGACCGCCGGGAAAGTGATGCCCGATGGGTACTCGTAGCGGCTATCGCTGAACATCGAGAAGGTGCGGGTCGCCAGGGCCGTGCCCATGCTCGCCGCCCGCTCGACGCCGCCCGCAAGGACGATATCGTAGAAGCCGGAAGCCACCCACATATAGGCGTCGCGCACGGCCATACTGGCGGAAGCGCACGCCCCTTCGTAGCGATTGGCGGGAATATTGCGGCAGCCGATGTTCTCGGCGGCGTAAGCCTGGACCATCCCCTGCCCCTCCGAGAAATCGCCGAGGCCGTTGCCCATAAACAGCGCCTGGATGTCCTTCGCCTTCAGGTTCGATTCGGTGATTGCCTCCGTCGCCGCTTCGGCAAATAGCTCGACGCTTGTCTTTTCCTGGGGACCGCTGAATTTCGTCTCCCCCACCCCAACAACAGCTACTTTTCTCACGTCACCCTCCTCTCAAGGATAATAAATATAAGGTACAATATTCTGAGCCTAACGTCAATCTTCAACCGATGGTTATGCTCGGCGGCGTCTGAGTTTTTGTAAGGCACCCTATTCCCTTAATCCCCTTCCCCAAGTACTTCCGTTGCTGACTATGGGGCTTTCTTTTTCACTCCAGAAGTCCGCCGTCGCCCTTCCTTGGTCGGGATGAGGCCTCCGCCATCTGTTCTCGCTCGCCTTCTGCAGGATTGCAGTGCGACTGCGCTTCATTTCGGACGTGATTTCCTGAAGAGGCGTTCCGCGCTCAAAAAGTGGCTGGAGGTCAAAAACACCCCCCCCGACCGTATGAAAGTCCTGCTGGAGTATGGGCAGAAGGTGGTGGAGGGGGAGGGAGAAGGAGTAGTGTGCCAATAAATTTCAATGAACCTATTGACAAAAACTTACATCAAATGTAAGATGAAAATACATTCAAAATTAAATATTTACTTACCTTCGATGTAAGAGATTGGGAAGATTGAAACAATGGAAGAGGAAATTCTTGCGGCGATAGACAAGAAATTAGACGCCATACTTAGATTACTTGCGAGTAGGATAGTCGAAGGGAAAAACAAAACTGAGGCTATACTAGTGCTTGATAAGATAGGTTTAGAACCCAGTTTAATCGCTGAGATAATGGACACAACCTCAAGCACGGTGCACGCTCGCTTGTCAGAAGCAAGGAAAAAGACCTCGAAGAGACAAAAACCAGCACAAAAGGCAGGTTCAAATGAATGAGCAGAGGGGCGAAGATATTCTTGAAGAACTAAGAAAAATTAGTAGACTTCTGGTGTTGATTGCCACGAAAGATAGCTTACAACAGAAAGACCAGATAGGTTTGCTTGCACGCGCTGGTTTCAAAACCAAAGAGATTGCAGACCTTTTGGGAACGACAGCAGGCACTGTTAGCGTAGCCCTAGTTAGGCTTAGAAAAGAGACGAAAGCCAGAAATACGCCTTAAGGGCGAGGTGGGCAAGATGACTGAACAGGCGGACGCAAATACTGAGGTAAAGGTGCAAAACCAGTTACTTCGTCAAATTGCAGTGTATACAAAGTTGGCCAATTACGACAGCATAAAAACAGACTGTTAGCCGTGCTCAACTCAGATGGTAAGAGAAAAGTCTTTGAAGCATCAGATGGGCAAAAGAGTGTTCGTGATATTGAGGCGGAAACAGGGGTTGGGAAAGACACCGTCTCAAACTGGTGGAAAGAATGGGAAAGTGAGGGGATAGTCGAAGAGACGGAAGAAGCGCGAGGCAGGCGTCGCAAGGTTTTGTCTCTCGGTGATTTTGGGATTGGAAGTAGCACCGGCAAAGAAAAGCCTAAATCTACGGAGCCAAAAAAGCCTGTCAAGACAGAAGACACTAAATAGGCTCAATGACTAACAAAGAACTTCGCGAAGCACTCCTAGAAAAACTCAAGATTACACCCCGGGCTCTCTACCTGCGTGCTCAAAAGGTAACAGAACAGTACGCAATGACTTCCGAAGATGCTATTTATGTAATTGCTCAGCAAGAAGGCATAATCTTAAGCAAAT
>JBGOXU010000064.1:0-6620 GCA_041479305.1 Dehalococcoidia bacterium | reverse complement strand
TTTCCCTTTCGGTTCTGCGCCAGGCCCGTCGCCGGCGTGAACGGCCGCGCCTGCCTTGAGTACCATATGGGGCGCTGCCTGGCGCCCTGCACCGGCGCCGTCACCAAAGAAGAGTATGCCAACGTTATCAAGCAGGTCATCCTCTTCCTCGAAGGCAAGCAGGAGAAAATCGTCAAGGAGATGGAGAAGAAGATGAACGCGGCGGCGGAAGCCCTCGATTTCGAGAGAGCCGCCCGTATCCGCGACCAGATTGAGTCGATTCAGAGCATCATCGAAGGCCAGAGAATCGCTACCCGGGTCCGCGGCGAGCAGGACGCCATCGCCTTCGCTCAGAACCGGGATATGGCCTGTGTCCAGGTGTTCTTTATCCGCAACAACAAGCTGACGGGCCGGGAGACTTTTATCCTACAGGGTATCCGGGACGAAACGCCGGCGCAGGTGATGACCAGTTTCGTCAAGCAGTTTTATGGCTCCAGCCCCTATGTGCCGCCTTTAGTGCTTCTCCAGCATTCGGTCGAGGACCTTGATGTCATTAAGGAATGGCTCAAAAATAAGCGCGGCGGGAGTGTGGACATCCAGGTGCCCCGGCGCGGCATTAAGAAAGAGCTGGTGGACATCGTCGCTGAGAACGCCCGGCAAGCGCTGGAGCAGATGAAAATCAAGGAGATGGTCGCCTCGCCGGAAGCGGGCAAAGCGCTGGCGGAAATCCAGGAAGCGCTCCGATTGTCCCGTCTCCCCGAGCGCATTGAAGGCTACGATATCTCCGATATCCAGGGACAGGCGGCGGTGGGGAGCATGGTGGTCTTCGAGAAAGGCAGACCGAAGCCCGCCTGCTACCGGCGTTTCAAAATCAAAACCGTCGCCGGGGCGGACGACTACGCCATGATGCGGGAAGTGCTCCGGCGGCGCTTCAAGCGACTGGCCAGCCAGGCCGCCGGTGACGAGACCTGGGCGGTGGCGCCCGACCTGGTCCTGGTGGACGGGGGGAAGGGACAGCTCAACGCCGCCATCGCCGCGATGAAGGAGGTCGGTGGGGCGTCCATCCCCGTTGTCGCGCTGGCGAAAGAAAATGAGGCGCTTTTTGTGCCCGGACGCAGTAAGCCCATTATTCTCCTCCGCACCTCCCCCGGGCTGAGGCTGCTCCAGCACCTCCGTGACGAAGCCCACCGTTTTGCGGTATCCTATTTCCAGAAAGTGCATAAACGGCAGACGTTTGGCTCGGTTTTTGATAATATAGAGGGGATTGGGCCGAAGCGCCGCCGGGCGCTGCTCAAGAAATTCGGCTCGGTGAGGCGACTAAAAGAGACGCCGGTCGAAGAAATCATTGCCACTCCGGGTATGACGGAAAAACTGGCGAGAAGACTGAAGGAGGTACTGAGTGCCAGCTAATCTGACGCCGCAGTATCTGGAAGCGGAGAGGAACTTCCGCGCCGCCAAGAGTCCCGAGGAGAAAATCGCCGCCCTCGAGGAGATGATGGCCACCATACCCAGACACAAGGGTACGGACCATCTCTGGCGTGACCTGCGGCGCAAGATGGCCGAGCTTACTCAGCAGTTGGGGAAGAAGGGTGGCGGCGCCGCTCGGACATCGATGCTCATTGATAAAGAGGGGGCGGCCCAGATGGCGCTCATTGGGCTGACCAACTCGGGCAAGTCACAGCTTCTCGGCGCCGTGACCAGCGCCACGCCGCTCGTTGGTGATTACCCCTTCGTCACCCAGGTGCCCACGCCGGGGATGATGAAGTTCGAGAACATCCAGATTCAGCTCATCGATACTCCGCCCCTCGCCCCGCAGATTATGCAGTGGTGGCTGCCCCATATATTGAGGCGGGCGGACGTCCTGGTCATCTTCATCGATTTGAGCAAAGACCCGCTCGTCCAGATGGCAGAGGTAATCGGGCACCTGAACGGGATGCGGATAAGCATCGGGGTGGGGGTGGTGGACGAAGAGAGTATTATCGTCAGCAAGAAGGCGCTGGTGGTGGGCAGCAAGCTCGATATGCCGGGCGCCCAGCAGAACCTGGCGAAGCTGAAGGAGAAGTACGGCCCACAACTGCCCGTTACGGCAATTTCCGCCCTGGATGGGACCGGCCTGGAGGAGCTGAAACAGAAAATCTACCAGGTGCTTGACATAATACGAGTCTACACCAAGGCACCGGGAGAGAAAGCGGTCTATGACGACCCCATCGTCCTGCCGAGGGGCAGCACGCTGGCGGCGGCAGCGGCGGCGGTGCACAAGGACTTTGCCGCCAAACTGAAGTACGCCCGTATCTGGGGCTCGGGCAAGCACGATGGCATCGCCGTCAAGCGCGACCATATTCTCCAGAACGGCGATGTGATTGAATTGCACATCTAGAGACTGGAGATAGAGATGACCGGTCGGCCCGGCTGGCACGAAGACTACTGGAAGCAAATCGATAAAGAGACCCAGAAGAAAATGAGGTCGACCTGCCCGCGCTGCGGCAGCGCCGAGACCTACTACCACGAGAGATTCCGCAACTGGCGTTGCGGCAAGTGCGAGCACATCTTCACGGTGAAGGGGCTGAACAAAGCCCCGTGGTGGCAGCGGCTGTTCGGTGGGGGCTAGGTCGCCGGGCCGCCCGGCGGCGCCGACTGGAAGTACTGCCTCATGTCCTCCTTCGTCAGGTAAATCAGCGCAATGATACCGATGATGGTGCCGATGGGGATATTCAGCAGGCTGACGGCGGAATGGACAATGGCCAGAATGCGGCCCCACTCCTTGCCCGTAATCAGCCCGATACCGGCGGCCACGGATAGCGCCATGTAGGTGAGCAGAATCAGGAGTGCGATACTCAGCCCGAAGAGCATCCCGGTGCGGGCGATGCCTTGGAGCCAAGCGCTTTGCGGCCAGGCAAAAACGACGATGGCAATGACGCCGATGAAGGCGCCGAAAGAGCTCAGAAACTCCCAGATAGCCAGCAGAATCACCCAGTCAGGTCGTTTCATTGTTTTCACCTCCCTGCGGAATTTTGGGTGTCAACGTATTGTAGCACAGCTTTGCGGATTTACAATAAGAACCGCTCGATTGCCTTAGCCAGGCCGCCGTGGTCGACATCCTCCGTAACGTGGTCGGCGACGGCTTTGACCTCCGGGGAGGCGTTGCCCATCGCGATGGCCAGGCCGGCGGTGGCGAGGAGGGGAATATCGTTGCTGCCATCCCCGATGGCGATGACTTCAGCCAGGCTGATGCCGAGATGATTGACCAGGGCTTCCAGCGCCTTGCCCTTGCTCACTCCCGCGGCCAGGATATTGAGAAAGTCGACGCCGGGGTAGGCGGGCGTCCCGCCGTGAGAGAAAACGAGAGCGCCTTTGAAGTGGCGCATGAGCGCCTCCGCCTTTGCCACCTCCTGGGCATTGGTGGTCAGCAGGTTGGCTTTGATGACCCGCTCTTTGTCCCAGAGGGTTGATAGGTCGGTGATGACCGGCTCGATGCCGAAGAACTGGCGGCGGATTTCCGTGCCCCAGGACTCCCGCGCCGCGTAGAACTTGTCCACCGCCGAGATTTCCAGGTTCAGGCTGTGCTCATCGGCGTATTCCACGATTTGCCTGACGGCGGACCGGGGCAGGGGGCGGGCGTAAACTTCCCGGCTTGCGTCCGGACTGCTGACGTAGGCGCCATCGAAGAAGATGTGAAAGCCATCGACCGCCAGTCGCTTGATGACACTTCTACTGGCAAGAATACTCCGTCCGGTGCACAGGGAAAAGCGGAGCCCCGTCTCGCGGACTCTTGCCAGCGCCTTTTCGTTCTCGGACGAGATGTTGCCGTCCTTGTCCAGCAACGTGCCATCGATATCGACGACGAGTAGTCTGTACGGATGCTTCAACGTGACTCCCAAGAGTATTCTAACATTTGTGCACGTGAAAATACTAAATCCGAAATGTAAAACTCTAGACTCCAGTGTCATTGCGAAGGCACCGAAGGAGACGTGGCGAACTCAACCACCTTTGTCATTGCGAGGAACCCTTCGGTGGAAGGGTGACGAAGCAATCCCTACTGGTTTTTTTGAGATTGCTTCGCTTCGCTCGCAATGACACGTGGAAGGTGCGCTCGCAGTGACAGTCTGGTGAAGCCCTTCGGTTTGACCCGCACGAAGCTATTTCGTATACTGGAACTGGAATGTCCGCCAACCAGAAGACGATTATCCAGTGCGATTTTGATAACACCGTCGCTGTTGACGATGTCAGCTTCATGGTGCTCGATACCTTCGGCGATAAGAAGTGGCGGGACGTATTGCAGGAGTACCGTGAGGGTATGATAACTGTCGGCGCGTTCAACCGCCGCGCCTTCAGCACGGTCAAAGCCGACGAGTCGACCCTGCTCAAGTACGTCCGCGATAGCAAAGTAGCCGTGCGGCGCGGCTTCAAGGAACTGCTGACCTACTGCGCCGGCAAGGGCTACGAGTTCGTCATCGTCAGCAACGGGCTGGACTTCTATATCAAGGCGGTGCTGAAGGATATCAGCGCCAACAGTATCGAGGTCTTCGCCGCCCGGGCGACCTTTAATCCCGCGGGCATGGATGTCCGGTACATCGGGCCGGACGGGAGCCACCTCGACGCCGGTTTCAAGGAGTCCTACGTGAACCTGTTCAAGAGGCGGGGCTACCGGGTAGTCTATATTGGCGACGGGAGTTCCGATGTTTCTCCGGCGAGCCAAGCCCACCACATCTTCGCCCGCGACGAGCTTCTCCGCCACTGCCGCGAAAAGGGCCTGACCTGCACGCCGTTTGAGGATTTTGAGGATGTGTGGAAGGGGATGGAGAGACTATTATAAAGAGACTAGCACGAGACTTGTCGAAACAAGAAATCATTCTTGGTCAGGTTAGTTATTGTTTCATTTATCAAAGGAACATGCCTCGGCTGTGTGACAAACACATAGTATCTTACTGAGAATCTATTGAATCTCAGCACTCTTAATTCATTAGGGCTCTTGATGCAACGACTAATAGTGCGGAATTTCTTCTTGTACTCGCGCTCTCTAATCCGCCCTTTGTGATTATATATGATGAGTGATTTGCCTGACTCATAATAGCGTTTAATTTCATCTTCAAAAACATACTTGGTAGCATCTCCCTGAGTCTTTCTAACCTTATTTGTTTGGATTCCATTGTCGGGGTCAAGAAAAATTAAATCACACTTGGCAAGTTCTTGAAGCGAGTTCTGAAACCAAGTCTCTCTGTTTACTGCCCGCTGGTCGAGACTTAATGCTTTATATGGAACAGGCTCGGAATACACACGACTCCCTCTTGGAAGTGCCACAGCGCTATTTTCAATCTCTCTTAAGTTTCGTCTCTTCTCGTATACTATTGTTCTCAACTCGTCAAATAACTCAGGAAAGTAAGGCCGAAATTTCTCGCAGTTTGGTTTCTTCAGGTAATCAATATATCTTCCATCGTGCTTTTTGATTTCTGGCCTAGTCACATAAAACCAATTGACTCCTAACTTGATTCTCCTGCCTGATTCTATCCAAATTTGACTTAGCAGTCCATACTTGCCGTAATCTCCTACGTCGCCAACGTATTTGTCTTGCATATATACTACCTCCGAAAGTCTCCCTCCTCTACCCCTCAAACCTCCCCAGTGCCGGGCAGTTGTTGATGCCGTATTCTCGTAAAACGTAGCGGTAAATTGGCGTGTCGTACTGCTCGGGGAATTTGAACTTCTGTTCCGCCAGTAGCACCACTTGTTTCCCTAGTTCACCGGCGGCTTTCATCGCGTGTTTATCCTTGCGCACCTCGCCCTTTTCCCGGCCGAAGCCATAGACGAAGTCGGCGGCCAGCATGTGGTGCACCGAGAAGAAAGAGTTGAAAGTATTCCAGACGCTCTGATGTCCCAGGCTGGCGGCCACTGAGATTACCCCACCCACCTTGTTCGTCAGTCTGGTGCCTTTGGACAAAGCGAAGGAGCGGTCGATGAGGATTTTGGCCTGCGCGGCGACGCCAAAGTAGTAAACCGGCGTCCCCCAGATAATGCCGTCCGCCGCCAAAAGCCTGTCATAAATCCCCTGCATATCATCCTTGATACGGCATTTGCCCGTCTTCTGACAGGCGTAGCAGCCATCGCAGGGTTTGATTTCTTTATCAAAGATGGTCACCAGCTCGGTCTCCGCGCCGCGTTCCCCGGCCCCTGCCAGTGCCTGCCGGAGCAGAATTTCGGTATTGCCGCCTTTTCTCGGACTGCAGGACACGCCTAAAACCTTTGTCATTCTTTTCCTCCGCTCGTTTCTCCCTCTCCCGCGATGGGGAGAGGAAAGAAGATGATGTACTTTAGGAGCCTTCCCTCGCCATTCTCACCAGCCTCCCTTCCGCCTCCCTCTTATCGCTTAACCCCAGCCTCGCCCGGTTGATGGCGCGGCGCAGGATTTCGATGCTCTGGTCGTAGGTTTGTCTATCGACCGGGTAGGGGATGTCGTCCTTGCCGCCGTGGAGGGAGAAGTTGGCAATGCCGGTGCGGACTGCCATTTCGCCTCCGACTTAGTGACCGCAGGTGGAGCAGGAAGAGCCGCCGCAGCTACTGCAGGAACTGCCGCCGATGGGCGTGCTGACGCCGGACTCGCTCCTGGAGAAGGAGGCGCACCTGGAGACGGCTCTCCGGGCTATCTT
>JBGOXU010000063.1:0-6674 GCA_041479305.1 Dehalococcoidia bacterium | reverse complement strand
TCATTTTCTCTTTCCAGAGGAAGTAGGAGAAGATGGCAACGAAGATGGGGTTGGAGGTGACCAGGATGACCGAGCTAGCGATGGAAGTGTTCTTCAGGGAGCTTATCCACAGGGCAAAGTGCAGTGCCAGAAACAGGCTGGCAAACAGGAGGAGAAGCACGTCCCGCCGGCTGACCTGTCGCCAGGTCTTCGACCATTTGGACGGAGCGAAGGGAAGGAAGACCAGCGCGGCGATGGTGAGTCGATAGGCGGCAATGACCAGCGGCGGCGCCTCCGCCAGGCGGATGAAGATGGAGGCAAAGGACATCGCCGCCACGCCGACCAGTAAAGTCAGGTAAGCCTTCATCGGTTGTCGCTGACGCGGCGCTTCTAGACCAGTCCGCACCACTTGCTCAAGAAGACAGCCAGCGTCTTGCTGTAATTCACCAGGGCATCCAGCTCCACCCGCTCATCGATGCGGTGCGCCCAGTAGGCGTCCCCTGGACCATAGGTGAACGCCGGAATTCCGGACGCGGTGAACCATCCCGTATCGACAATCCCCCCTCTGCCGCCAAGCTCCATATCTTTGCCGGTGACCTCCGTGTATGACTCGAGGACAGCCTTAACGCCCGGCGCGTTAACATCGACCTCAAACGGGAGGAAGCGGTACTTCTCCGGCTCGAATTCCCAGTCGATTCGCGGCGGGTATTTCTTCAGCCACTCGTCCGCCTGGGAAGCTCGCTTAATCTTATCCTCGACCTCTTTCTGGACGGCGATTTTGTCCTCGCCGGGCAGGTAGTAGACCACTACATCGATAACGCACTTATCGGGGATAAAGAATATATTCCCGCCCCCGCTGATGGCAAAGACGTTGATTAAGGCTTGTCCTGCGGGCATCATAGGGTGCTTCTTGAACACCGCCCAGTGCTTCTCCAGGTCGTTTAGCGCCGGTATGACGACCGCCGCCATCTTGTCGATACAGTTGGCGCCCTCCCTGCCCCCGCCGGCATGGGTGAAATGTCTTCTCTCCTGCAGGTGGAGGGTGTAAGGGCTTGCGATAGTCATCCGGGCGGTGGTAAGTCCGACGGCCGGGTAGGCGTTCTGGCCGCCCCGGGCAGGCTCGCCGACGATGGCAAAGTCGGCGCGGTAGCCTTTGTCCAGGCAGGACTTGGTGCCCGGCTCCCCCGTCTCCTCCCCGATGACGCTTTCGATGGTGACGTCACCTTTGAGCTTGTGTCCGGCGCGCTGAATGCAGTCGACGACGAACAGGTAGGACGCCAACGCCCCTTTCATATCGGTGCCGCCCTTGCCGAACAAAGCGCCGCCCTCGATGTACGGGTCGTAGGGGTTGCGGCGCCATTTCTCGATGAGTCGGTCCTCGCAGACATCGACGTGCCCGTTCAGTATGACCGACTTGCCGCCGCCCGCCCCCGCCAGCTTACCGACGGCGTTGGGCCGGCCGGGCATCGCGTCGAAGACTGCCGCCTTGAAGCCCAGCTGGCGCATTTGCTCCGCCATCCAGTCCTGGGCGGGGCGCTCGTTGCCGCCGGGCGGATTGGGCGTCTTGAAGCGGATGAGAGTCATTAGGAGCTTGAAGAGCTCTTCTTTGCGGCTGTCAATTTGCTGGAGAATCCTGCTGGTGTCCGGCTTCATTGCTGTCCTCCTGTAGGGCAAAGGTAGTCTAATATATCATTCTGTGAGGTTGTTTCGCAATTCGCAGATAGAAGTCTCCTTATGTCATTGCGAGCGCTCCTCGCAATGACAGATTATTTAGCATTATTCAGCGGGCTAGTATTAGCGGCGGCCGCGGCCCTTCTTCTCCGGCGGTTTCTCGGTCTCGTTGTCCGAGGGGCGCTTTTTCTCCTCCGCCTTGCCGAAGTCTCTCAGCTTCTCAGCGAGAGCGGTCAGCCGCTTCTGTACCTTGTCGTTGATGGAGTCAGGCTCGAACGTGCCGTCATCAAGCCGTTTGCCGTCTTTGACGCCGGTGAGCATTTCAATCCCCTCGTCGATGGTGCGGACGGGGTAGAGGTGGAACTTGCCCTGGGCGATGGCAGCCACGACCTCTTCCTTGAGCATCAGGTTGCGGATGTTGCTCTCCGGGATGAGGACGCCCTGCTTGCCGGTGAGTCCCCTGGCGCGGCAGACCTCGAAGTAACCTTCCACTTTTTCGTTGAGCCCGCCGATGGCTTGCACCTCGCCCCTCTGGTTGACCGAGCCGGTGACGGCGATATACTGCTTGATAGGCACTTCGGCGAGGCGGGAGAGCAGGGCGTAAAGCTCGGTGCTGGAGGCGCTATCACCCTCCACTCCCTCGTAGCTCTGCTCAAAGACCAGCCGCGCCGAGAGCGATAGCGGGGCATCACGCACGAACTTATCCGTCATATAGCCGTTCAGAATCAGCACGCCCTTGGTATGGATAGGGCCGCCCAGCTTGGCTTCGCGCTCGATGTCAACGACGCCTTCCCGCCCCACGCCGAGACTGGCGGTGATTCGCGACGGCTTGCCGAAGGCAAAGTCGCCCATATCGAGCACGGACAGGCCGTTGACCTGTCCCACCTTCTCGCCCTCGGTGTCAATCATAATCATGCCTTTTTCAATCATCTCGTTGATGCGTTGCTGGACGAGGTTACTGCGGTACACCTTCTGCTCGATGGTTTTCTGGATATGCCGGGCTTCGACTATAGGGGACTCTTCCGCATCAGCCCAGAAATTTGCCTCGCGGACGATATCGGCAATCTCGGAGAAGAGGGTGGACAGCTTCTCCTGGTCGCCAGCCAGGCGGGAACTGTGCTCGATTATCTTGGCCAGGGCATCGTTCTTGAGGTGCTTCAGGTTTTCGTCCCGGCGTAGGCGGCACATCACGCCGGCATAGTCCCGGATGTTGTCCTCGCTGCGCTCCATCCGCGTGTCGAAGTCAGCCTTGACTTTGAACAGCTCTTTGAACTCCATATCGTACCAGAGCAGCAGGTAATAGAACTGCGGCTCGCCGATGACGACGACCTTGACATCGAGGGGCACCGGCTCGGGCCGGATGCTCTTGGTGGCGACAAAACCGAGCCGCTCCCCGATTTCTTCGATGAGCAGTTTGCCATCGCGCAGGATGCGCTTGAGGCCTTCCCACGACTGGTAGTTAGTCAGCAGGTCCTCAATCCGGACGACGAGAAAGCCGCCGTTGGCGCGGTGTAGAGAGCCGCTTTTAATCATCGAAAAGTCGGTATACAATGCGCCGAACTGGGTCTCCTTCTCGATGCGGCCGAAGAGGTTGTTGAAGGTAGGGTTGAGCTCGAGGACGACTGGCGCACCCTTTAGCTCGGAGTTATCGACCAGGACGTTGACCTCGTACTTACGGCCGGCCTGCTGGCGCATCATTCCCTGCATAATCGCCATCGGGTCGGCGGACGATGGCTTGGTCTCCGCCTTGAACTGCTCGTAGTTCTCAATGAGGTCTTTTTCAACTTTGTTGATGTACTCGATGACCTGGGGCAGGTCGGCGTATTTCTTCTTCAACTCCTCAAAAAGATAGCTGATGGAGTAGGAGGCGACCTGCCGGTCCATCTCCTGCAGCTGTTTTTCCAGCTCGGCCTCTTCCCCCTTCAGCTTCAGGATTTGCTCCTTAAGCTCTTTGGTCAACTCCTCCTGCCGCTTTCTTAGCTCCTCTCTTTGCTCGGTGGAGAGCTTCTTGAAAGCCTCTTCGCTCATCGGCTCATCATCAGTGGCGGGAATAAAAAAGATGCCGACGGCCGTGGTCTGGAGCAAGAAGCCGCGGTCCTTGGCCCTCTTGGCAATCATATGGAAGGCGGCGTCACGCTTCTTGGTGTAGGCTTCGCTGATTTCGGCACGGCGGTCGGCGTACTCTTTGCTGGCAAACGCCTGGACGATGGCTTTGCTGGCATTCTCGATGGCCCGTTTCAGAGCCTTTTGCAGGTTGCTGCCCATCCCGGGCGGCATGCGTAAAGCTTTGGGATAGTAAGAATCGCGGAAGTTATAGACGTAGCACCAGTCGGAGGGGACGGGCTTTTTGGCAGCGAGCGCCTCGAGGAAGGAGCGGATGGCAGTGGTGCGGCCGGTGCCGGCAGGTCCCGAGGCGAAGATGTTGAAACCGGGCTTGGCAATATTAAGGCCGAACTTGAGGGCGCTCAGGGCACGGTCCTGCCCGATGATAGTCTCGATGGGCTGAAGCTCTGCCGTGGAATCGCACTGGAATATGGCCGGGTCGGTGGTCCTTCTGGCCTGTTCAGCGGTCAGTTCTCTGGGCATAGTTGACCTCCCATATCGTCTATACGTATGAATATTATAGTCCAAACGGGCGCCGACGTCATTAGGTATAAATACTTAAGTTTGGCGATTTTGGGTGCGTAAGTTAGAAAAAGGAGTCTATTGAGTTTGTGTTGCTGGAAATTAAGGCTATAACCCAGTGAACTCTAGAAACTCTACGAACTGGGCTGGGGGGTGTGGGTGGGGATAGTTGACACTTGCCCGAACGTGGCTTAAAGTTAATATGTCCTTTTTAGCGAGGTTTAGATGCAAATCGTTCTGATTGGTCAGGCGGCTTTTGGCGCCAAAGTGCTGGAGAAGCTCATTGAGACGGGGGAGGAGGTGGTGGGTGTCTTCACCCCACCCGATATCAAGGGAAGGCCCAATCCTCTCCGGGAAGAGGCGGCAAGGCGCGGCACTCTGGTGTTCTGGCACAAGGGCAAATGGACCCTGGACATCTACGAGGCCTTCGCCAAGCTAAACCCCGAGCTTAACGTGATGGCTTTTGTCACCAGCATTCTGCCCGAGTTCATCATCAACTACCCCGAATACGGCACGATTCAGTACCATCCCTCCCTGCTCCCCCGGCACCGCGGCGGCTCGGCGATTAACTGGGCAATCATCGAGGGCGAAACGAAGACCGGCGTCACCATCTTCTGGCCCGATAAAGGCATCGATACCGGTCCCATCCTTTTGCAAAAAGAGACACCGATTGCCCCGGACGATACCGTGGGCACGCTTTATTTCAATAAGCTGTTTCCGCTCGGTGTTGAGGCAGTCATCGAAAGCGTCCGGCTGGTCAAAGAGGGCAAGGCGCCGCGCATCGCCCAGGACGAAACGCAGGCAACCTATGAGGGGCGGTGCACCGAGAAAAACACCGCCATCGACTGGCGTCTGCCGGCGCAAGAGGTCTATAACCTCATCCGGGGGAGCAACCCCCAACCGTGTGCCTCAACCTATTTCGGCAGCATCCGCTTCAAGGTCTTCGACTCCGAACTGCTGGCGGGGCAGAGCAGCCGGCCGGGAGAAATCGTGGAAATCAATGACAGAGGCTTCATTGTCGCGGCAAAAGGCGGGTCGATTCTCGTCAAACGCGTGCAGGTCGAGGACCTGCCCAAAATCAGCGCTAGGGAACTCGTTGAGGAAGTCGGCCTGAAGGTCGGCGATACTCTAGGCATATAAGCTTTCGGGAGGTTTACGATGAAAAGTCCGCTTTGGCAGCCAGTTCTGATTAACCAGATGGAGCTGAGAAACCGCATTGTCTATCCGCCAATGGTCACCCAGTACGCCGATGAGCAGGGGTTCATCACCGACCGCGCGCGGAACTACTATGAGGCGCGGGCGAAGGGCGGGGCTGGTCTGGTTATCATCGAGGCGACCTACGTGCACCCGCGCGGGCACGCCTTTGCCCAGCAAATCGGCATCAGCGATGACAAGTTCATTCTGGGCCTGACCGGACTGGTGGATGCCATTCACCGGCACGGGGCAAAGGCGGCCATTCAGCTCCATCACGGCGGGCGGATGGCCAAGTCCAAGCTGATGGGGATGAAGCCGGTGGCGCCATCGCCGATTGCCGCGTTCGGCAATGAAGTCCCTCAAGAACTCACTATTGACGAGATTAAGGACATTATCCGTTTCTTCGCCGCGGCGGCCCTCCGGGCAAAGCGGGCGGGGTTTGACGGGGTGGAAATTCACGGCGCTCACGGCTACCTGGTTCACCAGTTCCTCTCGCGGGCGGCTAACGCGCGCCGGGACGAATACGGCGGCAGTCTGGCCAACCGGGCGAGGTTCCTGCTGGGGGTTATCGAGGCGGTGCGGGGGGCCGTGGGCGCGGACTACCCGGTCTGGTGTCGCGTCACCGCCAGGGAGTATGGCATCGAAGATGGCACGACTCTGGAAGAAGCTCTGGAAACGGCCAAACTGGCGCAGGCGGCGGGCATTGACGCCATTCACGTTTCCGCCTCGGGCCCGGCGGCGCCTAATATCCTGACTTCGCCGGCGTTTGTCCCGGGCGTCATCACCCACCTGGCGGAGGGCATCAAAAAGGTGGTCAGCGTGCCGGTGATGGCCGTCGGTAAGATTACGCCGGAATTCGGGGAGAGGCTGATTAAGGAAGGTAAGGTCGACCTTATTGCAATGGGGAGACAACTGCTGGCCGACCCGGAACTGCCCAACAAGGTGGCATCCGGCAAGCGGGATGAAATCAATCCCTGCACCGATTGCTTCAACTGCCGCAGCGACCTGCTCACGCCCGGCGTCCTGGGCATCAGGTGCCAGGTGAACCCGGCGGCAGGCAGAGAAGCCGAATTTGAAATCGCTAAGACCGCTAAAGCCCGCAAAGTCCTGGTCATTGGCGGCGGGCCGGCGGGGATGACGGCGGCGCGGGTGGCCGCGCTGCGCGGGCATAAAGTCACCCTCTGGGAGAAGACCAGCCGGTTGGG
>JBGOXU010000062.1:0-6677 GCA_041479305.1 Dehalococcoidia bacterium | reverse complement strand
TCCTTCTTCTCCGTAGCGCCCTTCACCATGTTCTCGACCTCAGCGTCGATTTCCGCCTCGCTGACCTCAATCTTCTCCTCTTCAGCGACCTTGCCCAGCACCAGTGACCGGATGACTCTTTTTTCGGCTATAGTGTGAAATTCCTCGTGAAGCTGTTCGCCCGTCTTGTTGATACTCTTCAAATAGTCCTCGTAGTTGATACCCTGCATCTGGAAGCGTCGCGCCTGGTCGTCAATCAGGTTATGAACTTCACCCTCGACGAGCACCGGTGGGAACTCGACCTTGGCCTGCTCGACTACGGCGTCAACCACTTTATCTTCGAACTCGCGTTTGGACTTCTCTTCCGCCCTGAGCTTCAGATTGGCGGCCAACCGCTCCTTGAGCTCGGCAAAGGTCTTGAGCTCGGTGCTGGCCTGTTTGGCGAAATCATCGTTCAGCTCGGGCAGAACTTCCTGCTTGATTTCAACGACCTTTACTTTGAAGGATGCCTCTTTGCCCGCCATTTCTTTACGGTGATAGTCGGCCGGGAACGGGAGTTTGAACTCCTTCTCCTCGCCCTTCTTCATCCCGGCAATCTGCTCGGCGAAGCCGGGGGCGGGGAAGGTCATCTCCTTGCGGGCGTAGTACTGGAGGCCCTTCTGGTTGATGAAAGGCGCATTGCCAATCTGGCTTTCGATATCCATCACCACCATATCTTCGAGAGCGGCCGGACGGTCGACCGGTTCCCATGTGGCGTGCTGGTGACGGATTTGCTCGATGGCTTTGTCGATGTCCTCATCGGGCACCGTGGCCAACTCCAGCGACATCTTGATGCTGTGGTAATCGCCCAGCGTGACCGTCGGCGCGATGGGGACGGTGGCCTTGAAAGTCACCGGCTCGGTCTGCGTTACCTCGATTTGCGGCTGGGCAATTGCCTCGATGCTCTGCTCTTTGAGCGCCTTCTCACAGGCGTCCGGCACCATATGGTTGATGGCGTCCTCGAGCAGGCTCTCTTTGCTCACGAACCGCTCGAAGATTACCCGCGGCGCTTTACCCTTGCGGAAGCCGGGAATATTGACCCTCTTGACCAGGTTCTTGTACGACTCCGCGAGACCTGTTTCGACCTCTTCCGGCGTCATCTCGACGGTGAGGAATACCTGGCTATTTTCTACCTTGTCTTTGGTGACTTTCACTATCCCTCCTGGTTAAGACCGTGCTTCTCTTTATAATATTTTACAAAACCGGACACATTCATTGGAATACCGTGCTCGACAACATATTTGTACAGTGCCGGCGACGACCTCTTTATCCGGGCGAGCTTGGCCGATTTCTTTGCCAGCAGTTTTTCGGCCAGCTTATCCAGCTCATTCGTCTTTGCCAGCCTGCCCGTCAGTTCCTCCATCAGCCTCAGCTCATCAATTACTGCCTCGAAATGCTCTTTGACCCTCATGACCACGCCGAAGTGAGCAACATATAGTCGCGAAGGCTCCATATCAGCCATTTTTTCCAACGTGGCAATATACAATTCAGCGTCAAAGCTGGGCGGCGGTGTCAGCGGGGAAGAGATGCCCTCTCCCAGGTACATCCCGCCGGCATCCCCCGTGAATATCCCGCGGCTCTTATTCTCCAGCACACAGAGCTCGTGCGGGGCGTGACCGGGAGCATCGATTATCTTCAGTACCTGCTCGCAGCCCAAATCAACCGTGTCGCCGTCCGTCACCACCCGCACCCGGCTTTCTGCCACCGGCACCACCTCGCCGAACATCCGCTTCGTCTCTTCCCCCTGAACAGCGACCATGCTTGCCACCAGCCGGCTGGGGTCGATGAGGTGTTTGGCGCCTCGCTGGTGGACAACAACCTGTGCCTGCGGCATCTTCTTCAGCAGAAAACCCGCCCCGCCCGAGTGGTCAAGGTGGATGTGGGTGGCGATGATGTAGTTGATATCCTTCGGACTAACACCCACCTTGGCCATGCCTTCCAGGACTAACGGCGCCGAGGTAGTCGGCCCGGTGTCAACCAGGGCTTTCCCCTCTTCCTTAATCAGGTAGACGCTGCCCCACCCCTTGACCCCATAAACCCCATCGTCTATGCAGTAGATATTTTCGGCGACTTCTTTTATGTCAACCATGCTACTCTTCTTGCTCTTCTTCAACTCTAATATGGAGCTCTTTCAACTGCTCCTCGCGGGCCGGCGACGGCGCATCGAAGGTAAGGTCGGCGGCGCTCTGGTTTTTGGGGAAGGCGATGACCTCGCGGATGCTCTCCTCGCCCGCCAACAGCATCACCGTGCGGTCGATGCCCGGGGCGATACCGCCGTGGGGCGGGGCGCCGTAGCTAAAGGCTTCCAGCATATGCCCGAAGCGGGCTTGAATCTGGTCGTCCGTGTAACCGAGAATCTGGAAAATCTTCTTCTGCAAATCGCTGTTATGGATTCTGATGCTGCCGCTCGATAGCTCGTAGCCGTTGCAGATGATATCGTAGCTCTTGGCCCTGACTTTCCCGATATCGCTATCGAGGAAAGGCATGTCTTCATCTTTGGGCATGGTGAAAGGATGGTGCACCGTTTCCCAGTTGCCGGTGTCTTTGTTACGTTCGAAATAAGGGAAATCGACGATGAAGGCAAAGGCGAACATATCGGGGTCGGCCAGCTTGAGCCGTTTGCCCAGGTCGTGGCGCAGTCCGCCCAGCGCCAGCGCCGTCGGCCTAGCATCGCCAGCGATGATGAGGAGCAAATCGCCCAACTTCGCCTCAAATCGCTTTGCCATCGCCTTGACCTGACCGAGGGTGACGAACTTGGCCGCCATCGACTTCACCATATCCATCGTCAGGCTATCGATACTCCCGGGAACAGACCCGAGCGACATGGTGACCAGCCCTTTCGCCCCGAAGTTCTGGGCGACCTGTCCCAGCTCCTCGAGCTGTTTCTTGGTGAAGCTGGCGCCGCCGGAGGCGCAGATGCCTTTCACTTTGCCGCCCTTGGCAATCACGTTCTTGAACACACCGAACTCGGTCTCGGCGGCAATATCGGAAAGGTCACGGACTTGCATCCCGTAGCGCAAATCGGGACGGTCGGAGCCGTAGTTGTCAATACATTCGGCGTATTTCAGGCGGGGGAAAGGCTTGAGCATTTTCTTCTCAGGCAGGAGCGTCTCCACCATCGAGGTGTACAACTCTTCGAGCAGATGGAGAATATCCTCCTCGTCGATGAAGCTCATCTCCAAATCAAGCTGGGTGAACTCCGGCTGGCGGTCGGCGCGCAGGTCCTCGTCTCGGAAGCAGCGGGCAATCTGATAATATTTCTCCAGCCCGGCCACCATCAGGAGCTGTTTCAATTGCTGGGGTGACTGGGGCAGAGCGTAGAACTTGCCGGGATGGACGCGGCTGGGCACCAGGTAGTCGCGCGCCCCTTCCGGAGTGCTCTTAATCAATATGGGCGTCTCGATTTCAATGAAGCCGCGGGCGTCAAGGAAGTCCCGCATAAACTTGACCACCTTGTGGCGGAAAATGAGGTTGTTCTTCATCCGTGCCCGCCGCAAATCAAGGTAGCGGTACTTCAGGCGGACGTTCTCGTCCACTTCAACTTCTTCGTTGATATAGAACGGCGGCGTCTGGGAGGTATTGAGTATCTCCGCTTCCCGGACAATGACTTCAACTTCGCCGGTGGGTAGTTTGAAGTTTTCCGTGCCGGCTGGTCGGTGGGCGACCTCACCGGCGACTTTAACGACAAACTCGCCGCGCATATTCTGAGCGACATCGTGAGCGGTTTTGGCGATTTCCGGGTTGAAAGCCACCTGGACAATGCCTTCCCTATCGCGCAGGTCAATGAAAATGAGACCGCCGTGGTCGCGCCGCCGGTCGACCCAGCCCGCCAGCTCCACCCTCTGCCCGATATGCTCTTTCCTCAGTTCGCCACAGCTATGCGTCTTTAGCAAAACAACCTCCTCAGGGAACAAGACACCATTGCTGATTATATCGTATCGGCGAATGCGTATTCAACTGAATGAGGCTAGGACCGACTTATGTGGGTCGTTTCAGCCCCAAAAAGTTTTTTTAAGGGAAACAAATCGAAGCTGATTCGGAGCTGATTAGCTTTGATTTGTTTCCGACGTTATGTGAAGGACGGTCTTCGGGGCAATCCTTCCGGTGCGGGCAAGACATGAGGCTAAGGAAAACGTCATTCCCGAGCCGAGCAGAAACCCAGATTACCAGAAGTACGTTTGAATACTGGATTCCAGCCTGCGCTGGAATGACAATTCTCGGACAGCACTCAGGTCATAGTCTTGTATAATCGCCTCCAAAATACTAAGATAGACTCCAGTAACATCAAATCGCGCAGAAAGCTGACCTTTGTCTACCAATAAGAAACCAGGCGGAGTCTTCCAGAGGTGGGGCGGGGGGACCGCCCTTTTCTTTACCTATACCCACCTCAGCCACGACCTGTGCACCGGTCTGCTCCCCGCCTTCCTACCCCTCATCAAAGCCGGGCTGGGACTGAACTACCTGCAGTCTGGCTTCCTGCTCTCGGCGCTCAATGTTACCTCCGGTCTGTCCCAGTTCCCCGGAGGCTGGCTCGGCGACCGACTCAAGCGGAGTATCATTATTGCCACCGGGATGGGTGGGGTGGGGCTGGCGGCAGTCGCCGCCGGCTTAAGCCCGGGCTACTACCCGATGCTGGCTATCCTCATCATCTGGGGCATTTTCGCCGGCGCCTACCACCCGGCCGCCGCCTCCGCCATCTCCAGTCACTTTGAGGTCGACCGGCGCGGCAAAGCCATTGCCATTCACATGGTCGGCGGCAGCCTGGGCTTTTCCATCGGGCCAATTCTGGGCGGCGTCATCGCTGAATTCACCGGCTGGCGTCCCGCCTTCGTTCTCCTCAGCCTGCCGGCAATCATCGCCGTCCCGTTTGTCCTGAAGAAGTTCGGCAACCTTCCATCGGAAAAGAAGACCAAGACAGTCGCCAGTGATGCTTCTGCCCCAAAGAAAGGCGATAACATCCTCAAGGTCATCAGCGCCGTCGGCGTCATCTTCACCCTCGCCGTGCTCAGCCAACTCATCGGCGGCTCAGTGATGTCCTTCATTCCCGTCTACCTGGTCGATAAGCACGGCGTCACCCCTGCCTCTGCCGTCACGCTCATCGGCGTTATCAGGGCGGGAGGAATTGCCGGCAGCTTGTTCGGGGGGTGGCTGTCCGACCGGTGGGGCCGGACCAACGCCATCTTCCTGTCTTTTGTCGCCACCGGACCGGTCATCTACCTGTTCACCGTTCTGCCTTTCAACGTTGGCCTGATTGCCGTTTTCGTCGTTTTTGCTCTGCTGCTTTACATGAGGCAAGCGTGCGTCCAGCCGTATTTGATGGACAACGTGCCGCCCCACCTCCGCGCCACCATCTTTGGCATCTATTTCGGACTGGGGATGGAAGGCATCAGCATCATCCAGCCCATCTTCGGGTACTTTATGGATTTATATGGCATCGTCCGGGTGTTCGAGGTCGTTGCTCTCATCAGCATCGCACTTTCGGTAATTTCCCTGCTCCTGGCAAGGAAGTCCAGGTCTTGACATTGCTAAGTTGAACCCCTAGACTAACCTAGAAAATTCATGCGGAGGGAGAAAATGGCAAAGATTTACTACGATAAGGATACGAACCTATCCCTGCTCAAGAACAAGCTCATCGGTATTATCGGGTGGGGCAGCCAGGGGCATGCGCAGTCGCAGAACCTAAGGGACAGCGGCTGTAACGTTATTGTTGGCGAGGTGCCTAACAGCGTGCCCTGGAAAGCGGCGAAGAAAGCGGGTTTCGAAGTCCTGAAAGCAGACGAAGTTGTCCGGCGCGCCGATATCAGCGTCCTGTTGGTACCCGACGATTTTCACGCTCAGGTCTTCCGCGATTATATCCAGCCGAATCTGACAGAAGGTAAAGTCCTGCAGTTTGCCAGCGGCTTCAATATCTACTACCACCAGGTAGTGCCCCCCCCAAATGTTGACGTCACGATGGTTGCCCCACGCATCCACGGCGTCCTCCTCCGCAAGCTATTTGTCGAAAAGCAATACGCCCCTGCCTCTGTTGCCGTCCATCAAAATGTCTCGGGGAAAGCGCTACAACTGGCTCTGGCTTATGCCAAGGGTATCGGCTGCACCAAAGCCGGAGTCCTGGAGTCTACTTTCAAAGAGGAAACCGTCTGCGACCTGTTCAACGAACACTGCGGCATTCTTGCCGGCGTGATGGGAGTAATCAAAGTCGGGTGGGAAGAATTAGTCAGAGCGGGCTACACCAAGGAAGCCGCCTACTTTGAGCTTTTCCACGAGCTTAAAGCGGTGGCCGACCTTATCAACGCCTATGGCGTACCGGGGATGCTGAGAAGGTGCAGTATGACCGCTCAGTACGGCGGAATGCTCAGCCAGTACCGGATGGGCAATGATGCCGTCAGGATGGAAATGAGGCAAATCATAAAAGAGCTTGAAGACGCGGGATTGACTGCGCGGAGAGGCAGAGAGGCGATTGTGGAGTTTTCAACTCAAAAGAGCCTTGTAGCGAGAGTTGCATCTGAGGAGCAGGCGCTGAAGAAGATCGAAGAAATGGGCAGAGTTAAAGCCATCACAGGTATTCATGGCCGATTAAGAAGACTCATAAAAACAGATCCAAAATATAGAGTGGCTCTTGAATCAGCTTCAGAAGGTTGGTTAAAAGCCATTGTGGT
>JBGOXU010000061.1:0-6804 GCA_041479305.1 Dehalococcoidia bacterium | reverse complement strand
CCTTGAGGCGGAAGAAAAGCGAAAAGCCCTGGAAGCAGAGGCTTTAGTCAAAAAGCAGGAAGAAGAATCTCGCCGGCAGACGCAAAAGCTCGCTCTGGAAGCCGAGAAGCTGGCGCAAAAGCAAGCCGAGGAAGCCCGTAAGAAGGCGGAGGCTGAAGCCAGAGAGAAAACTAAGAGAGCAGCGGAAGAGGCAAAGAAGGCGCAAGAAGTCGAGCGCCTTGCCCAGAAACAGGCTGAGGAAGCCCCTAAGAAGGCGGAGGCCGAAGCCAGGGAGAAAACTAAGAGAGCAGCGGAAGAAGCAAAGAAGGCGCAGGAAGCCGAGCGCCTTGCCCAGAAGCAGGCGGAAGAAGCGGCCCGGCTCGCCAAAAAGCAGGAAGAGGCAGCCAGAAAGCTGGCATTGAAGACCGAGGAGGAAGCCCGCCGGCGCACTGAGGCGAAAGCTGAAGAAAACGCTCGCAGGATGGCGGAAGAGGCACAGAAAGCTGAGGATGCCGAAAAGATTGCCCGTAAGCTCGAGGAGCAGGCTCGGAAACAGGCCGAACTGGAGGCAAAAGAGAAAGCGGCGGCGCCGGGAATCGAGGAGAACGGGCAGGCAAAAGCCGCCGGAGAGATGTCCCGGCAGAAGGCCGAAGAAGCCCGGCGACTCGTCGAGGAAGCGGCCGAAGAGTTGAAGCGGCTGGCCGAAGAATATACCGCCAAGCCCAGAGCTAGAATAGAGACTGAGGAAGTCCGAAATGCCCCCGTGCCTCAGGCTGAAACGACTCAGCCGGCCGAAGCCCCCGTGGAAGCGCGACTACCAGCCCCGCCGGAAGTTGAACCCGCAGTCCCAGAGCCGGCCTCAGTCACTGAGCCAGCCGCCGCACCAGAAGCGAAGACCGAGGCCGAACTGGCCGCCCAGTGGGCCAAGAAGGAAGAAGCCGCTTTGAAGGCGGAGAGAATCGAAAAGAAGGTCGGGGAGAAGCTGAGAGAGGTTGAAAGCGTCTGCGAGGAAGTTGAAGCCGGCCGACTAAGTACCGATGAGACGCTGAAGAAGCTCTCCGAGCTGGTGGACAAGATTCAAGGGGATTAGTCTTCCTTCGGCTCCAATTGGTTATTGCGTTGGCTTTTGCATCAGTTCAACCGGAATACCGTCCGGGCCTTTCATGAAACACACCCCCCACCCCTTGATTTCCTGGACAATCTGCCCGCCCCAGTGTGGCGGATTGTTGAACTCGACGCCTTTGGCGATGAGCTCCTTATAAGTGTTCTCAATGTCATCCACCTCAAAGGCAATATGAGCGACTCCAGCGTTACAGAGACGGGCATCAATCCGCTCACCTTTCGGAGACAGGTACTGAATGAGATGAATTACATCGCCCTTCGGCGTCTTGACGATGGCCAGACGCTGGGCTACCTGCTGCATGCGGTACAGCTTCTCCAAACGCTCCCCTTTCGGCTCCATAATGTCTGAAGCCGGCAGACCGAGAAGGTCGCGGAAGAAGTGAAGTGCTTCATCCAGATTGCTGACGGTGTAGCTGACGTGCTGTATTCCTTTAATCATAGCTGCCTCCTTTTTACGAAGACTAGTCCTTCTTACCCGGGGCCGGCTCTTTGTAGTCCAGCACTACCACCTGCGTCGTCAGCGGCAGAGTACTTGCGCTCACCGATAGCTTCGATTGCGATTTCGTCTGCATAACCCCCATCTCTTTGAGGAACCTGTCCAGGGGGTCGAGTTCCCGTTTGATGGCCGGGGTCTTGTAGTGCATCGGGATGACAATCTTGGGCACAATCTGGCGCACCACCTCGGCCGCCAGCGTCGCATTCAGCGTTGACACGCCGCCCACCGGAATCATCAGGATATCCACGCTGCCCATCTGTTCCACTTTGTCCGAGCTGAGGATGTGCCCCAGGTCGCCCAGGTGGCAGACGTTGATGCCGTCAATCTCCATCGTATAGATGGTATTCCGGCCGAGCTTCTTGCCCGCCTCGTTATCGTGGTAGGTGGCGAGGCCGATGATGAAGACGCCGGCGATTTCGTACTCGCCGGGACCGGTGACAATCTTGGGTTCGCCGCCGACGCCCTGCGCAAACGAGTGGGAGGGGTGGCTATGGCTCACTGTGACGATACGGGCGGTCTGCTTGCCCAGCGTGTAGCCGGTGTCGGGGGAATAAGGGTCGGTGATGATGAAGCCCTGGCTTCCCCGGATGCGGAAACAGGAGTGTCCCAGCCAGCTAATATCCATCAGCCCAATATAGCACAGCTTAGCTTCAAGGGTCAAGGAAAACAACAACTCTACCAGTGTCATTGCGAGGAGCCCCGATGAAATCGGGGCGACGTGGCAATCTCAATGAATCCATTGGGATTGCTTCGGGCTTCGCCCTCGCAATGACAACCTCGAGTCGCCCGCCGTGACAACCAGAACCGCTATTGACAACGAAGGGCAAAGGTGATAAGCTAGACTTAGCAGTCGACGCCATCGACTGCTAACTGAGGCTAAAATGCTATCGGAAAGAACCGGTCACATCCTCAAATCAATAGTTCAAGAGTACATCGTCAAGGCGGTGCCGGTGCCCTCCCAGTCCATCGCCCGTGAGGCGGGCATCCGCGTCAGCCCGGCCACCGTCCGCAACGAGATGGCGCGCCTCGAGCAGGAAGGTTACATCCTGCGCCCCCACACCTCAGCCGGCAGCGTCCCCTCGGACAAGGGCTACCGCTTCTACGTCGAGTCGCTGGAAGACGTGTCCCTCTCCCCTGCCGAACAGCGCCTCATCAGTCACCTCTTCCACCAGGTGGAGAGCGAGGTGGGCGAGTGGCTCAGCCTGGCGGCGGAGCTTATGGCGCGAATGGCGCAGAACGTGGCCATCGTTACCATCCCACGGCCAGCGGCAAGCAAGCTCAAGCACCTAGAGCTGGTGGCTTTGCAGGACTCTCTGGTTTTAGTTGTTCTTGTCCTTCACGGCGCCAAGCTGAAGCAGAAGCTCATCAACTTCGAGCAGATTGTGCCCCAGAACGAGCTGTCCCAAATCGCCGGGCGCCTCAATGACGAGTACGCCAACTTGACCGGCCCGCAGATTAGCGCCCGGGACATCGTCCTGACGCCGGCCGAGAAGGAAGTCTCCGATTACATTGTCCGGACGATGCGGGCGGAAGATGGACAGGACTACGAAGAGCCTTACCTTGACGGCTGGCACTTCATGCTGAATCAGCCGGAGTTCACCGATAGCCGTCATATGCTCAGCCTGGTGGCGCTGGCGGAGCAGAGAAGCCTGCTCAAGATTATTATGCCCGAGCGGCTGGAGAACAACCGAGTTCGGGTGACCATCGGCAGAGAGCACAAAGATGAGGCATTCCACAACTACAGTGTCGTGGTCAGCCGCTATGGTCTTCCCGATGAAGCGACCGGCACCGTGGGCGTGGTGGGACCGACTCGCATGCCCTACGCGCACACGATTTCGACCGTTGGCTACCTCGCCGCCGTGCTGAGCCGCCTGATGGCCGCCCTTTACGGCAAAGAGCTTCCCACCGAGCCGCAGTCGAGCTGACATTCAGGAGGCACGCGCAAGAGGCATTCCCAGACTGAGACTGGCGCAACGTACAATAGCGTACAGCAATGTCATTCTGAGGGAGCACATTCGCTTCGCTCAGTGTAAACGAAGCGACCGAAGAATCCGGTCCCATTGGAAAAGGAGGGGTACGGACTCTTCGCTGCGCTCAGAGTGACATCTGGAAGTTCAAAATGACAATAAAGGACTAATGATGATAGAAGAAACTCCCGAAGAAAAACAGGCAACCCCGGCGGAGCCGGCGGCGCCTGAGGCAGAAGCCGATATTGAAAGCCCCGATTTGGCCGGGGCGCTGGCCGAGGAAAAAGCCAAAGCGGAACGCTACCTGGCAAACTGGCAGCGCGCCCAGGCCGACTACGCCAACTTCAAGCGGTACTGCCAGCAGGAGAAGGAAGAGACTCAGCGTCTCGCCAACGCGTCTCTTGTCCTGAGCGTATTACCGGCCCTGGATGACGTCGGGAGAGCTTTCGCCATGATTCCAGCGGAGCTTGCCGACCAGCCCTGGGTCAAAGGCGTCCGGATGGTATTTGATAAGCTGATGGCCGCCCTTCAGTCGCAGGGACTGACTCCCATCGAGGCGGAAGGCGAACCCTTCGACCCGCGCCTGCACGAAGGCATCGCCCAGGGCAAGGGAAAAGAAGGTATAATTATCAAAGAAGTGGAAAAAGGTTATCGTTTGAACGAACGGGTCATCCGCCCGTCTAGAGTAATCGTTGGTTCCGGTGAAGAAGAAAAGGAGGACTAGCTATGGCACGAGCCGTTGGTATTGACCTGGGGACGACGAAGAGCGTCATTGCCGTTCTGGAAGGCGGCGAACCGAAAGTCATCCCCAGCGCGGAAGGCGGCCCCTCGACGCCATCGTACGTGGCGGTCACCAAGACCGGGGAGCGCGTGGTGGGCCTGCTCGCCAAGCGCCAGGCAATCGTCAACCCGGAAAACACCGTCTACAGCATCAAGCGCTTTATGGGCCGCAAGTGGGGCGAGCCGCCGGGTCGCGAGCTGCCCGTCGAGGAAGACGCCCGCCGCAAGACGTATAAAGTTACCCGCGGTCCCAACAATGAGGTGCGGGTGCTGATGGGCGGCAAGGAGTACAGCCCGTCTGAAATCTCGGCGATGATTCTGCAGAAGCTGAAGACGGATGCCGAGGCGTACCTCGGCGAGAAAATCACCGATGCCGTCATCACCGTGCCCGCTTATTTCAACGACTCCCAGCGCCAGGCGACCAAGGATGCCGGCACCATCGCCGGACTGAACGTTATCAGAATCGTCAATGAGCCGACGGCTTCCTCGCTGTCCTATGGACTTGAGAAGAAGAAGGAACAGACGATTGCCGTCTACGACCTTGGCGGCGGCACGTTCGATATCTCGATTCTCGAGCTGGGCGGCGGCACTTTCCAGGTCAAATCGACGGCCGGCGATACCCATCTCGGCGGCGATGACTTCGACCAGCGAATTATGGACTGGCTCAGCGATGATTTCAAGAAGGGCCAGGGTATCGACCTAAGGCAGGACAAGATGGCGCTCCAGCGCCTCAAGGAAGCCTCCGAGAAAGCCAAGGTGGAGCTTTCCACCGTCCAGGAAACGGAAATCAACCTGCCCTTCATCACCGCGGATGCCACGGGTCCTAAACACCTGACCATCAAGCTCACCCGCGCCAAGCTCGAGCAGTTGGTGATGGATTTAGTGGAAAAGAGCCTCGAGCCATGCCGGCAGGCGCTGTCCGATGCCGGTCTGACCGCGGCGCAGGTGCACGAGGTAATCCTGGTCGGTTCGCAGACCAGAATGCCGCTGGTCATCGATAAGGTCAGGAAGTTCTGGGGCAAAGAGCCGAACCGGAGCGTCAATCCCGAGGAAGTGGTGGCGATGGGCGCGGCAATCCAGGCCGGCGTCCTCAAGGGCGAGGTCAAGGACGTGCTCTTGCTCGATGTGTCGCCGCTGACCCTGGGCATCGAGACACTGGGCGGGGTGGCGACGCCTCTCATCCCGCGCAACACCACCATCCCGACCTCGAAGAGCCAGGTTTTCAGCACCGCCGGGGACAATCAGCCGAGCGTGGAAATTCACGTTTTGCAGGGCGAGCGCCCGATGGCGACCGATAACCGCACCCTGGGCCGATTCATCCTCGATGGCATTTTGCCGGCGCCGAGAGGCATCCCGCAGATTGAAGTTACCTTCGACATCGATGCAAACGGCATTCTAAACGTCAAGGCACATGACAAGGGGACGGGTCGCGAGCAGAAGATTACTATCACCGTCTCCAGCGGCCTGTCCAAAGATGACGTCGCCAAGATGCAGCGCGAGGCGGAAATGCACGCCGCCGAAGATGCCCAGCGCCGTGACGAGGTCGAAGCCCGCAACCAAGCGGACACACTGGCGTACAACGCGGACCGGACCCTCCGCGAGCATAAGGACAAGATACCCGCCGACCTGAACAAAGAGGTCGAGGACAAGATTGCGGCGGTGCGCTCGGCTTTGCAGGGTAAGGACGTAGAGTCGCTGAAGCGGGCGACCCAGGAGCTTAACGAGACCTTGCAGAAGGTGGGGCAGGCGGTCTACCGCCAGCAGCCGCCTCCAGGTGGTCAGCAGCCACCTCCGGGCAGTCAGCCACCCCCACCCGGTGGCGGTGGGAAAGAGGGCGGCGAAGGCACCGTTGAGGGCGAGTTCAGAGAAGTATAAAACAGCTTCCACGGATATTCGAGAGGGGGCGCAACGCCCCCTCTTTTTTTGATTGACTTTATCCTACCAGTAGTAGTATCATCAGTGTGTCAGAAAATCATTCCGAAGGTGAAGTATGGAAAAAAGAGGCAAAACCGAAAAAATCTCCGTCACTCTGCCGCGCGAACTCGCCGGTGAAATCAAGTCGCTGGTATCTCAGGGTGAGGTCAGCTCTTTCTTCGCCAAGGCGCTAGAGCATTATCTAGCCTTCAGGAAACAGAGAATCGCCCTGGACAAGGGGTTCGGCATCTGGGGGCGGGAGCTTCACCCTGACCTCGTCACGGCGGGCGATGCCAGAGCCTACGTCCGTTCGATACGGGAAGATAAAGAGCGCCTGGCGCGGCTGGGGGGCAGCCGTGGCGGTTAGTCCCAGGGACGACATTGCCTGCCTCGTTGATAGTGACATCGCCATCGACTTCCTGAGAGGGCGCAACTATGCCCGGACACTCCTCGAAGAGTGGGCTGGGGAGGGGCTGCTGGCGGTCAGCACGCTCACCCATCTCGAGGTTTATCAAGGCGTGAAGGGTGGCGAGGAGAAGGCTACCT
>JBGOXU010000060.1:0-6926 GCA_041479305.1 Dehalococcoidia bacterium | reverse complement strand
GAGAGGCCCTTTCGTTCGCCCCACTACACCATCTCCAATGCCGGGCTGGTGGGGGGTGGCCACTTCCCCAAACCCGGTGAAATTAGCCTGAGCCACCGGGGAGTGCTCTTTCTTGACGAGCTTCTCGAGTTCGGTCATTCGTTGCTCGAGGTCCTGCGCCAGCCCCTCGAAGATAAGGTGGTGACCATCAGTCGGGCGCAGGGGAGGGTGACTTTTCCGGCCAATTTCATGCTGGTGGGGGCGATGAACCCCTGCCCGTGCGGCTACTACGGCGACCCTTTCCGCAAGTGCACCTGCTCATCAAGCCTTGTCTCCCGATACCAGCAGCGCATCAGCGGGCCGTTTATCGATAGGGTGGATATCTTCGTCGAGGTGCCGCACATCGACTATGAGAAGCTGGCCGATAACCGGCTGGGCGAGTCTTCGGCTAAGGTGCAGGCGCGGGTCACCGCCTCGCGGGAAAGACAGCTCAAGCGATTTGCCGGCACCAGGCTCACCAGCAACGCTGAAATGACGCCCACCGAAGTCCGGGAGTTCTGCCAGTTGGAAGATACCGGTCAGAGCCTGCTCAAAGCGGCGATGAAGCAGATGTACCTCTCGGCGCGGGCTTTCCACCGCATCCTGAAGCTGGCGCGCACCATCGCCGACCTGGAAGATACCGGGACTATCAAAGCCCACCACATCGCCGAAGCCATCCAGTACCGGCCGAGGCGGATGGAGTAGAAAATAACAAACCAGTAACCGCTGTAACGTCGGAATTAGCCCCTTCTTCTCAAACAAAAGTTCGGGAACTGACAAGCAAAGCCCACCCCTACTTGACAAACCACCACCCAAAACCTTAAGCTATTTCTAGTTACGCATTGTCGCTTCTGGTTTATCCCCCCGCGGTTCACCCGCCAGGGGCACCGGGTGAAGCGGGCGGGCGAGTCTGGAAGTTGACTTTTCCGTATTATTAGCTTAAAATACCATCTTGGTTAATTTGCCCACATAGCTCAGTAGGTAGAGCACGCCCTTGGTAAGGGCGGGGTCATCAGTTCGAATCTGATTGTGGGCTCTGATTAATGGAGGATTAGAATGGCAAAGCAGAAGTTTCTCAGGACGAAACCACACGTAAACGTCGGCACCATCGGGCACGTTGCTCACGGTAAGACCACCCTTACCTCGGCAATCACTATGGTGCTGGCCAAAGCCGCCGTCGGCGGAACTTCGTTCACCAGCTACGACCAGATTAACGCCGCGCCGGAAGAGAAAGCCCGTGGTCTCACCATCGCTATCTCCCACATTGAGTATGAGACCGCAAAGCGGCACTATGCCCACGTCGACTGCCCGGGTCACGCCGACTACATCAAGAACATGATTACCGGCGCCGCGCAGATGGATGGCGCCGTGCTCGTTGTCAGCGCGCCGGATGGCCCGATGCCACAGACCAGAGAGCACGTCCTCCTTGCCCGACAGGTGGAAGTGCCGTCCATCATCGTCGCCCTGAACAAAGTCGATATGATGGAAGACGAGGAACTCCTCGAACTCGTTGAAATCGAAGTCAGAGAGCTCCTCACCAAATACAGCTTCCCCGGCGATAAGACCCCGGTAGTCAGAGTCAGCGCGGCTAAAGCCCTGGAATGCGGCTGCGGCAAGAGAGAGTGCAAATGGTGTGGTCAGGTCTGGAAAGTCATCGATGCCATTGATGAGTTTATTCCCACCCCGGTCAGAGCCAAGGACCAGCCCTTCCTGATGCCGGTGGAAGACGTCTTCAGCATCAAGGGCCGCGGCACAGTGGCCACGGGCAGAGTCGAGCGCGGGGTAATTAAAGGCGGCGAAGAGGTTGAAATCGTCGGTCTGCATCACGATATCCGCAAGATAGTCGTCACCAGTCTGGAAATGTTCCATAAGATTCTTGATTACGCGGAGCCCGGTGATGCCGTCGGTCTGCTCCTCAGAGGCGTTGAGCGTACTGACATCGAAAGAGGTCAGGTCATCGCGGCGCCCGGCACCATCAAACCGCACACCTATGCCGAGGCTGAGGTCTACGTGCTGGGCAAAGAGGAAGGCGGCCGGCATACCCCGTTCTTCAATGGTTATAAACCGCAGTTCTACATCCGGACGACCGATGTCACCGGCCAGATTGAGCTGCCGCAGGGCGTCGAGATGGTGATGCCCGGCGATAATATCACGATGAAAATCAAGCTCATCTACCCCGTCGCCATGGAGAAAGGCCTCCGCTTCGCCATCCGCGAGGGCGGCAAGACCGTCGGCGCCGGTAGCATCAGCAAGATTATCGAGTAAAACATGGCTAAGAAAGCAGAAGCCAGGGGTATAATTTATCTCGCCTGCGTTGACTGCAAGGAGCGGACTTATACCACCGTCAAAAATAAAAAAAACGACCCGCAACGGCTCGAGTTGAAGAAATTCTGCCCCCGTTGTCGTGCACACAAGGTGCACCGTGAGGTCAAGTAACGGGGGCATTGAAATCGCGTGACTTTTGATACTGCCAAGCGAAGATTCCGGTTTCTCGGCGAAATCATTTCCGAGCTGAAAAAGGTTGTCTGGCTCTCCAGGAGAGAGGTAGCCTACCTAACAATCCTGGTAGTAATCGTTTCCGTCGCCGCGGGCTTACTGCTCGGGGCGCTGGACTACGGTTTTGCCGCTCTGGTCGAGAGAGTATTCCTGGGTAGATAAATCCACTCTCAGCAGTCAGATGACTATCCGATTGTCTTCCCAGATTGCATAGTCAGCCAAGTGAGGTATTTGTGGCGGAAAACGAACAGCAGTGGTATGTAATCCATACCTACTCTGGCTACGAAGAGCGCGTCAAGAAGAACCTGGAACAGCGCGTCAAGTCAATGGACTCGGCGCACGAAATCCTCCAGGTGGTCATACCCACTGAGGACGAGATTGAGGTCAGGGGCGGACAGCGGCGCACGGTAACGAAGAAGATACTGCCGGGCTATGTCCTGGTCCAGATGAAGCTGAGCGACCAGAGCTGGGGTGTGGTGCGCAACACCCCGGGCGTCACGGGCTTTGTCGGCAGCGGGGCCAAGCCTACACCCCTCCAGAAGGATGAAGTCGATAAGATTTTGAAGCAGATGCTGGCGGCAGTGCCCAAAGTCCGCGTCGGCTTCCGCCGCGGCGAGAGCGTCCGCGTCACTGACGGACCGTTCATCGATTTTGTCGGCTTGGTGGATGACATCAATACGGAAAAGGGCAAGGTAAAAGTCCTCCTCTCCCTCTTCGGGCAGGAGACTCCGGTAGAGCTGGACTTCCTCCAGGTGGAGAAGCTTTAAGAGGTGAAACATGGCTAAGAAGATTAAGACGATTATCCGACTGCAGATTCCGGCCGGACAGGCGACCCCGGCGCCACCCGTCGGTCCCGCGCTGGGCCAGCACGGCATCAATATTATGGCTTTCTGCAAAGACTACAACGAGCGCACCAAGTCCCAGACGGGACAGGTCATTCCGGTGGCAATCACCGTCTACGAAGACCGGTCGTTCGTTTTTATCACCAAGACGCCGCCGGCCACCGACCTGATTAAGAAAGCGCTGGGTATTGAGAAGGGCAGCGGCAACACCAGCCATGAGTTTGTTGGCAAGCTGACCAAAGATAAGGTGCGCGAAATCGCCAAAATCAAGATGAAGGACCTGAGCGCCAACAGCCTGGAAGCCGCCGAAAAAATCATCGAAGGTTCGGCGCGCAGTATGGGCGTCGAGGTAGAATAGACTATTCGGGAGGGCTGAGATGGCAAAGGTAAAGATAACCGTCGTTAAGAAACTGAACAACAAAGATATGTTCGGGGACAATCCGCCCGTCGGCTTTACTCTGGCGCCCGAATGCAACCGGCTTAACGTCGGGCAGGAGTTTATTAGCGACGAAGGGATGTGCCCTTCGGGTTTTTGCGCCTGGGCGTTTGCTGACATCCAGCGGGACATCACTCACCTCCGCTTTGGCGGAGACTTCCCCTGGATGAAGAAAAAGGGGACCATCCTTTCCAGCTGCACTGACGGCGTGAGACCGGTCATTTTCAAGCTGGAGAGAATAGAAGAATAGGCCCGGGACTAGGAGAGACCATGGTAGTAAAACACGGTAAGAAATATCGGGAAGTCGCCAAGCTGGTCGATAGGGAAAAGGCGTACACTCCGGAGGAGGCGACTGAGCTTATCAAGAAAGCCAAGTTTGCCAAGTTCGATGAATCTGTAGAACTGCACCTGAGGATGGGTGTTGACCCGCGCGCTTCCGACCAGCAGGTCCGCGGCGTGGCGCTACTCCCCCACGGCCTGGGTAAGATAATCAGAGTGCTCGTTTTCGCCCAGGGCGAAGGCGTAAAAATCTCCGAGCAGGCGGGGGCAGATGTCGTCGGCGGCGACGAGCTAATCAAGAAGATTGAAGAAGGGTGGCTGGAGTTCGATACCACCATCGCCACTCCCGATATGATGGGTAAGGTCGGCCGGCTGGGCAAAGTGCTGGGGCGCAAAGGCCTGATGCCCAACCCCAAGGCCGGCACCGTTGTTCCGGCCAATGACCTGCCGCGCGTCATCAACGATGCCCGCAAGGGCCGCGTTGAGTTCAAGCTGGACAAGACCGCGGTCATTCACGTGGTCATCGGCAAAGCCAGCTTCGAGCCCAAGGCGCTGCTCGAAAACCTGACGGCGGTCGTTGAAGCCATCAACAAGGCCAGACCAACCGGTGCCAAGGGGCAGTTCGTCAAGAGCGCCTTCCTCACCACCACGATGGGTCCGGGCATCAAGCTCGACCTGAAGACGGCCCTGGAGCTGACGAGCGCTTAGCGCCTGGCACTTGCAATAGCACAATGGAATAAGGTAAAATAGCAATACCCTGAGACAGTAGGTGCCGCAAGGCTTAATGAGTGCCTGCCGAGGAGAAATAGGTCAGCCTGTTGGCATCCTCGTGCGTATGGCGCGAGGATTTTTTATTGTCCGGGAGGTGATATAGATGCCGACGGAAAAGAAGGCACAACTAATTGATAAGTTGCAGGACCTTTTCGCCAAGTCGGGCGTGGGCATCTTCGCCGATTACCGCGGTATGACGGTAGCGGAGTTGACCGACCTGCGCCGGAATCTGCGGAAGTCCGGTGTCCGCTTCCATGTGGTCAAGAACACCCTGGCGCGCATCGCCGCGGAAAAAGCGGGCAAAAAAGACCTGGGCAGTCTCTTCGAGGGTCCGATGGCGGTTGCCTTCAGCACCGGTGAAGCCACCATACCGGCCAAAGTGCTGAACGACCTCGTCCGCACGGGCAAGACGGCGCTCAAGATTAAGGGCGGTTTTCTCGGCGCTAAACTTCTCCGCACTGCGGACGTCCAGGCCCTGGCGATGCTCCCGCCCCGCGAGATTATCATCGCCCAGATTGTGGCGGGCATTCAATCGCCCATCGCGGCATTAGTTGCCTATCTCTCATCGCCTATGAGCGGTCTCGTAGGTATGTTACAGGCCAGAATGAAACAATTGGAGGGAAAATAAAATGGCAGAAGAGGTAAAGGTTTCCGGAAAAAGCGCCGAGATTATCGAGGCAATCAAGGTCATGACCGTCATCGAACTGGCGGAGTTGGTCAAGGCCCTGCAGAGTGAGTTTGGTGTTTCCGCCGCGCCCATGATGGCCGCCCCGGCAGCGGCAGCAGGGGCACCGGACGCGGCTCCCGCTGAGGAAAAGAGCGAGTTCACCGTCATCCTCAAGGAAATCGGCGCCAACAAGATTAACGTTATCAAAGCCGTCCGCGAGGTCACCGCTCTCGGTCTGAAAGAGTCCAAGGACCTGGTTGAGGGCGCGCCCAAACCGGTTAAAGAGAACATCAACAAAGATGAGGCCGCCGCCATCAAAGCCAAGCTCGAAGCGGCCGGCGCCACCGTCGAAGTCAAGTAATAGTCCTCTATCAGGGCAAGTCGATACAGGGGAGGGGGCAACCCCCTCCCCTATTCCCGTTTTCCTGCGACTGGGCGTTTGCCTCTTTCTGATTTTCCCCTATTGCAATTAGCCATAAAATAGCCTATATTACCACCAAGAGCTCCGTTGAAGGAGACGGTGGGAAATGCAATTACAGGACTTCTTCATGCTGATGGGAGTGGGCGGCCTGTTCATCATTCTCGGCACAGGCAGCGTCATCTGGGGAGTCGTCGAGGAAAAGCACTACTACAATGCCCTGGCGGAGAAGCCGGGCGATATCCGGGAGTTCCTGGACCGCAGCCCGCACCACCCTCAGCCCGCCGCCCTGAGAATCGGCGGCTGGATAGCCATCGCCGTGGGGGTTGTTCTGCTCGCCGTGGGGTTTGCCCTCTGGTTACGGGTGCGGGGGTAGGCGACCGCCTAAGACCCGGGTGGGGTGCTCAGCTTCTGCAGGTCAGCCTCAATCAGTAGCGCGTTGGCTTTGAGCCGACTTGAGGGGATGACCTTACCATCGGGGGAAACGTGCCAGCCCGCCTCCAGCCAGTGCGGCTTCCCTTTCCAGTCCTTCACGCCGGTCGAGTCAACCGTGACATACCAAAGAGTGCTGCCGTCTTTGAAAAGCTCCTGCTCCGCTGCCCACTTATCACTCATCGCGTAGAACTCGGCAAGGTACTCCTTGGCTGCCGCGCTCCCGGCTATCGTCAGCATGTGCTCATAGACGGCCAGGATGGCGCGGTCCTGCGTGCCAATACTGGTGCCGGGCGATACAACCTTTGGCGCCTGCGGCTCAGTGGGCAGGGTTGGTGTCGGGAACTGCCCGAAGTCCTGGCAGCCGGCAAAGACCAGGACCGCCAGCGCCAGAGCCACGACGAGAATTAACTTGAGCTTCATTTTGCCACCAGACATAGTCTATTGCAAGGGAAAAGCTAAGTCAAATAAAGCTGGACATTTTAGCCTCGCTAACTTTAGTATGTAGACCTATAATTAGCGAAAACCTATACTATTGTAAAATTCATGCGTAGAGATATTTTGGTC
>JBGOXU010000059.1:0-6989 GCA_041479305.1 Dehalococcoidia bacterium | reverse complement strand
GCACTCCGTCTTGCCCGGACTTTCGGCGGGGAAATCGTCAATGCGGACAGCCGTCAGGTCTACCGTTATATGGACACCGGTACAGCCAAGCCAACCCTGGAGGAGTTGGCGCTGGTGCCCCACCATCTCATCAACATCACTAACCCCGATGAGTCGTTCAGCCTCGCCCAGTACCAGGAGCTGGCTTACAGGGCGATTAACGACATCCATCAGCGCCGCAAGTTGCCACTTCTGGAGGGCGGCAGCGGGCTTTACGTCTGGACGGTGGTGGAGGGGTGGCAGATACCCCGGGTGCCGCCCCGCCCCGAGCTAAGGAAAAAGCTGGAGGCAAAGGCGGCCGCCATCGGCGCCGAAAAGCTCTACCAGGAGCTTGTGGCAATCGACCCCGCGGCGGCGCAGAAAATCGACCCGCGGAACATCCGCCGTGTTATCAGGGCCCTCGAGGTCTACGAGCAGACCAGCACCCCATTCTCCCGGCTCCAGAGAAAGCAAGCCCCGCCCTTTGCCTCACTCATAATCGGCCTGACCTGTGACCGCGCCGAGCTTTACCGCCGCATCGACGAGAGAGTCGACCGAATGATGGCGCAGGGGCTGGTCAGGGAAGTGGAAAAACTGGTCAAAATGGGGTATGATTTTACACTATCGGCAATGTCAACAATCGGCTACAAACAAATCGGGATGTACCTCAGAGGCAAACTAAGTTTGGAGGAAGCGGTGCAGCAGGTTAAGTATGAGACCCACCGCTTTGTCCGGCACCAGTACGCCTGGTTCCGCTTGAAGGATGACCGCATTAAGTGGTTTAATATCCTGTACCCGTTTGAAGCTGAGGTTGAATCGCTCGTGGCTGATTTTCTACAAAGTGACTCGAAAGAGGCGGGCTAGAGGGGGTTGCTATGTACTTCACCAAAATGCAGGGCGCCGGAAATGATTTCGTTATGATTGAGGCCATCAACATGAAGCGCGACTGGTCCAAGCTGGCCACCGCGATGTGCGACCGACATTTCGGCATCGGCAGCGATGGCGTCATACTTGTTTTATCTTCAAAGAAAGCCAACTTCCGGATGCGGATGTTCAACCCCGATGGCTCCGAGGCGGAAGCTTGCGGCAACGGTATCCGCTGCCTGGTGCGTTACGTGGCGGATACCGGTCTTATCGACCCCAAAGCCAAAGAGGTCACCATCGAGACGTTGGTGGGCATCAGGAAAGCCCGCCTCCTCCGCAAAGGGAGCAAAGTCACCGAGGTCCAGATATCGATGGGCAAGCCTCGGTTTGAGATGAAAGAGATTCCGGCCCAAATTAAGCCCGAGGAAATAGTGCCCGTCAAATCGATGATAACCCATAAGATAAAAATCGATAGCAGAGAGCTTGTGCTGAACCTGGTCTCGATAGGCAATCCCCACGCCGTCTATTTCACCTCGGAGCCTTTAGCCAGCTTTCCATTGACGCAGTTGGGCCCCAGGGTGGAGCACCACCTCATCTTCCCGGCCCGGACGAACTTTGAGGTCGCCCGCATTGCCAGTCGCAACCAGATTGAAGTGATGGTGTGGGAGAGAGGGGCAGGGGAGACCCTGGCTTGCGGCAGTGGCGCCTGTGCCGTGGCGGTGGCCGCCCAGCTCCAGGGATACACTGACAACAAAGTTGACATAACACTACCAGGCGGAGCGCTGACCGTGCAGTGGGATGGAACGAATGAAGTCTTACTCAGCGGCCCCGCCGATAAAGTATTCAGTGGCGAATGGCCAGAATGAAATGAGGTGTTTCGAATGAGGTTTGCCCGCAGAATTGAACGTTTACCGCCATATCTATTTGTTGAAATCAGCAAGAAGATAGCGGAAAAGAAGAGCAGAGGCGAAGAGGTCATCAGTTTCGCCATCGGCGACCCCGATATTCCCACCCCGCCGCACATCATCGAGCGGCTCTGCCAGGCGGCCAGGGACCCGGTCAACCATCGCTACCCGGAGTCGGAAGGACTGCCCGAACTGCGCAAAACGATTGCCGACTGGTACCAGAAGAAGTTCAACGTTGCCCTCGACCCAAATAAAGAGGTCCTGCCGCTCATCGGTTCGAAAGAGGGGATTGCCCATATCGCTTTCTGCTTCATTGACCCCGGCGATACGGCCCTCGTGCCCGACCCAGGCTATCCCGTCTACTCCGTGGGGACAATGCTGGCGGGGGGGCGGCCCTATTACCTGTCGCTCAAGCCGGAAAAGGGCTTCCTGCCCAATTTGAACGCCATTCCGGGCTTCGTGCTGAAGCAAACCAAGTTGCTCTGGCTCAACTACCCCAACAACCCCACCGGCGCCGTGGCTGAGCTTGACTTCTTCAACGAGGTGGTCCGCTTTGCCAAGAGGAACGACATCGCGGTCTGCCATGACGGGCCCTATAGCGATGTGGCCTACGATGGCTATCAGCCGCCGAGCTTCTTGCAGGCGGAGGGAGCAAAAGATGTGGGCGTGGAGTTCCATTCGCTGTCCAAGAGCTATAATATGACCGGCTGGCGCATCGGGATGGCGGTGGGCAACGCCGAGATGATTGACGCCCTGAAACGGCTCAAGTCCAACCTCGACTCGGGCATTGCGCAGGCAATACAGTATATGGCCATCGAAGCGCTCACCGGGCCTCAGGACTCCATCCGGGAGCACAACGCCATCTACCAGCGGCGGCGCGACTTGGTCATCGAGGTGCTGAACCGCATGGGGCTGGAGGCCAAGCCGCCCCAGGCCAGCCTCTACGTCTGGGCAAAGATTCCGGAGGGCTACACATCGATTGAGTTCGCCGCCGACCTGCTCGACCAGGTGGGCGTGGCGGTAACGCCGGGCATCGGCTACGGCATGAACGGGGAGGGTTACGTCAGGCTGTCCCTCACTGTCCCGGACCCATTGCTGGTTAAAGGCCTGTCCAGGCTCGCCGGCTGGAAGAATACCCGCCGGCAGTTACTGAAGTCAAGTTGACATCCTTCGGCTGAAGGAGGAGGCAAAATATCCCTAAGAAGACTACGGTTCTCGTTAAGACTCAGCCCGAACGGGCCTTTTTGGTTGCCGTCGCCACGGTTAAAGGCAGGTCATCGACAGAATCATCAATCGAAGAACTGGCACAACTGGCAAGAGCCGCCGGCGCCGAAGTCGTCGGCACAATCATCCAGCGCCTGCGGACGCCTTCGAAGAGCCACTACCTCGGCAAGGGCAAGCTGGAAGAGTTGCTGAAGCTGAGAGAGAAGACCGACTACGACGTCGCCATTTTCGATGATGAGCTGACGCCCCTCCAGCAGCACAACCTGGAAGAGTTCCTCAAGGTCAAGATAATCGACCGGGTTGCCCTCATCCTGGACATTTTTGCCAAGCGCGCCCGCACCCGGGAAGGGCAGTTGCAGGTGGAGCTTGCCCAGCACCAGTACCTCCTGCCGCGACTGGCCGGGCAGTGGAGCCACCTGGAGAGGCTGGGAGCGGGCATCGGCACCAGAGGCCCCGGTGAGTCCCAGTTGGAGACTGATAAACGCCTCATCCGTCAGAAAATCGACCGTCTGAAAAAGCACATCGAGGAAATCCGCACCCACCGCGCCCTCTACCGGCAGAAACGGGAGCAGAGCGGCATCATGGTGGTGTCGCTGGTCGGCTACACCAACGCCGGCAAGAGCACTCTGCTCAACGTCCTGACGCACGCCGATGTCATCGCCCGGGACGAGCCATTCTCCACCCTCGACCCCACCACCCGGCGGCTTGCCCTGCCTGATGGCACGATGGCTCTGCTTTCGGATACGGTTGGCTTCATCCGCAAACTGCCGCCCGCCATCGTGACGGCCTTCCGCGCCACCCTCGAGGAGATGGAAGGCGCCAGCCTGCTCATCCACGTCGTCGACCTGTCATCGCCGGAAGCGGCGGAGCAATCGCAAACGGTGGAGAATATCCTGGCCAACCTCAACCTGAGTGACAAGCCGAGAATCACCGCGCTGAACAAAATCGATGTGCTCCTGCCCAATGACCGGCGTTGGGATGAAGCCAGCGCCCTCGATTATTTTAGCAGCCAGCAGGCGCCGGCGGAGAACACCGTGCTCATCTCGTCAACACGGAAGTGGGGCCTGAGCCGACTGCTCGAAATGGTTATCGAAAAGCTGAAAACGACTTAAGTGTCATTGTCATTGCGAGGAGTCCCGATTACATCGAGGCGACGCGGCAATCTCAATAGATATCGCCACTATCACCATGATATATAGCAGAGTTCATTAATATGGAAATCGGCCCTCTCCTGGCCCTCCTGGCGGCGCTTTCGTTCGCGGCGAACCTGGTCTCCGTCCGGAGAGGCATCATCCTGGGCGGGAAGTCGTCCACCGCCACGGCGGTCAGCGTCTTCACCGGCGCTCTGCTTTATCTTCTGATTCTGCCCATCACAGGCGACTACAAAGAAATCAGCGCGGTGTCCTGGTCCGCCTTAGGCGGACTGGCTACTGCCGGCATCATCAACTTCTGTCTCTCGCGGTACCTCTTTTTCAGTTGCGTCAAGCTTATCGGCGCCAACCGTGCCACCGCCATCGGTCGGACTGACATAATCTTTGCCGCCTTTTTCGGCATCGTCTTTTTCCAGGAGACACTGACGACGACGCTGGTGCTGGGCAGCCTGGGGATTATGCTCGGCGCCACGCTGGTCAACCTGGTGAAGGAGGAAGGCGTCTACAAGTTCCAGACCGGCGGCGCGATTCTGGCGTTGATTTCTTCCCTCTGCGGGGCAACCTCGTCACTGCTGGTGAAATCGGCGATGAAGGATGTCAGCTCGCCGTACCTAGCGACGGCTATCTCCTACGGCGCCGCGGCGATGGTCTGGGTAATTATCCTCGCCGTCAATAAGCAGCAAAGGATGGACGCGCTGACACTGAACCGCCGGTCGCTGGTGATGTTTATGCTTACCGGTGTCTTTGCCATGACCGGGCACCTGTTCCGCTACTCGGCGCTGGCGCGGAGTCCGGTTAGTGTCATCCAGCCATTAATGGGCACCGTCGTCCTGTTTACCTTCTTGTTGTCTTTTTTACTCAACCGCAAAATTGATGTCTTCAACTGGCGGATACTTACCGGCACAGTGATGGTCATCATCAGTATATTCTTGATTTTCAATTAGCCAGTGGCATAACCCCTCAACAAAACCCCCGGCGGACCTGCGGCCGGCGGCAAAAGACCCCCGAGAGGTTTTTCCTATTTTAGCCTCAAAAATGAGGCTCTACAATCAAAAAATAGGGGCATGAAATTTCGGGTTAATAGTTTTGTATGTCCGGGGGCGAGAGGGTGGTGGGGGAGTGGCGTTTTTTACGGGGGTTTTGGGTGATGCCTCCCACGGCGGCGAACTGCCGCGGTGCGATGGAAAGAGCAATTTCCTCTCCCTCGACGGGAGAGGGAAGGTGAGGGTGACCTGATTCCTTCATCCCCCTTCTAAGGAATAAGTTTACATAATCAATTGACCCGACAACCTGTGGTATAATGATGGTATGGATACGCTAAGTATTGTAACCCTAGTCTTAGCTTCTGCAACTTTCATATTAGCTGGAATGGCTTTTTGGACCATCCAGCAAAATTACAGAATCCATACCAAGAAAAGTAAGGTCGAGCTACTTGATAGGATTCTTGAATGGACTCTGGAGATTCAAACAAATTCACTTAAAGTGAACATTCCGTTGACAACAGAGTTGTCGTCTAGTCAAATAGGTCGTAATGCAAAAGCGAATTCTTTGCTCCGTTATGGAATAACCTTTGCCAAGAATGAGTACATAAGAGCAATAGCTAGGACGGCATTCCGGCAGGAGTTGGCCGGGGAGGTAGACAATACTATAAACACATTCACTGCATTCCTATACCTCAAAGGAAAAGAGTTTGGCATGCAGAATCCAAGAGAATCATTCAGGGGTACAGCAATCCCAATAATAGATGGAGTCGAGAGAGAAATTGGGTCAGACCCTAAAATGCTTAATGACTTACTGGCGAAGTATAACGAAAGAATAGCGACCGCCGCGAACAGTCTTCTAATAAAGGTTGGTAAGGTCGCCTCGGGATTATGTTGAGGGATACCTTAGTGCGCCACTTTGGCCTCTGTTTAGGTGGTCTTTTTCTTTTCTTCGATTAGCTGAGCAAGGACCATTTGTGCTCGGTGAGTAAATTTGAACCCGGAAGGGTCAAAACTCCATTTTCGCCGGTTACAGTCCCTACACGCTGGAACGATATTATCAATGAGATTCGTTCCGCCCCGTGAGAGGGGGACATAATGGTCTGGTGTAAGGAGCTTGCTCTTGCGACCACAATACGCACAACGATTGCCGAACTGAGCTTTTCTTTCTTCCCACTGCAACCGCGTGAATGCGCCCACAGCGTTTTTCAGTCTACTTCGATATCTAGCCTTACGAGTTTGCTTTGCTTCTGGATGCGACCCCTCGTACTTCGCTACTACTTCCTTTCGTCTCTCCGGGTGTTTTTTCCACCATTCCTTGGCGCGGGCAGGCGCACGCAACTTGCTCGGGACAGGATTGTATTTGGGGCGCGGCTCAGGATTCAATAATCTCAGCCTGCGGACAATGTCTTGAACCACTGCAGGGTCGTCTAACATCGGGTAAATTATCGACTTTCGAGAACCAAATGTCAACTTTATGTCAACGTTACAGGAACAGTCGCGGAGAGTTTACACGGTAACGTCTACCGCACTATAGCTGTTATGTAATGTTATGACTGAAAGGGCACTTCTCATAAACGGGTAACCCTCCGTGCGTCAACCCTCCTTTAACTACTGTCGCCGGTTTTCTCCGTTCTCCCCTCTTGCAGTTTCTTTCACAAACAATTTTCCGCGCCATGTTTTTCCCACCGCAAAATTACCCCGCCGTCGCTAGAACCTCACCAGACCCCAGTAATTTTTCTCTTTGCATTTTTATCTTTGCCTCCTCAACCCCTCCCCATCCTTATGTCAACTTGCCATAACACGGTCTTCCTTAACATAACTCTAAAAACAAATCAAAGCTAATC
>JBGOXU010000058.1:0-7013 GCA_041479305.1 Dehalococcoidia bacterium | reverse complement strand
GGAGCGGACAATGTCGATGATGGCCTCCATGACCTCCTCGGCCTTCGGGTCGATGTCGCCGTCATCGGCCTCGGGGTAGCTGGCAATCATTATCGATTCGGTAGGCATCGAGCCCGCCGGCAGGCGGCCCTTGAGGTTCTGCCACAGCTCCTCGGTGACGAAGGGCATGTAGGGATGGAGCAGCCGGAGGGATGTCTCCAGGACATGCACCAGCACGGCTACGGGCGAAGCCGAGCGCACCGTCCACGATTTCCTCTGGGGCGAGTACTGCGACTGGTACATCGAGCTGGCCAAAATCCGCCTACGCAGCCCGGAAGCGCCGTCTACCCTCCCCGTCCTCATCCACGTGCTGGAGACATCCCTCCGCCTCCTCCACCCCTTCATGCCCTTCGTCACCGAGGAGCTGTGGCAGCAACTGAAGAAGCGCCTGCCGGCTAACTGGCAGTCGACGGAGTCGATTATGACCGCCGCGTACCCGGAAGCGGACGCTGGCGCCATCGACCCCGGGGCGGAAGAGGTCATCGGCTCGCTGGTGGAGATTGTCCGCAGTATCCGCAATGCCCGCGCTCAGTACAAGGTGGCGGAGGATAAGTGGGTTGAAGCACAGGTTCACTCGGACAATCTGATTTCGTCTATTAAACCTTACCTGGATACTGTCCAAACCCTGGCGCACGCCAAGCCGGTGACTTTCGTCAGCAAGCGACTGGGCGGCAAATCGGTCGAGAAAGCCCTCGTGATGGTGCTGGCGGACGCCGACGTCGTCATCCCGATGGCGAGCATGTTCGATATCGAGGCGGAGAAGAAACGACTTCAGAAGGAAATCGAAGGGTGCGAGGGGGAAATTGCCCGCCTCAAAGCCCGCCTGAGCGATAGCAACTTCACAACGAGAGCGCCCGTTGAGGTCGTCGATAAAGAGCGCGATAAGCTGACTATGCTCACCGATAAGCTGGGAAGGCTCAAGCAACAGCTAAACAAGCTGTAAAAGGAGGGGGAAGATGTACGAAAGAATTTTGGTGCCACTCGATGGTTCGAAGGTGGGTGAGACCGCTCTGCCCGCCGTGCAAGAGCTGGCAATGAAGCTGGCGACTAAGGTAGAGGTTGTCCTGCTCCAGGTGGTAACCTCGCTGACGCACTACGTCATCGCCGGGGAAGCCAGCACCTCGGTCCCTTACACGGAAAAAGAAATCGCCCAGATAAAACAGAGGGCGACGGAGTACCTGCAGAAGACCGCCGATAACCTGCGGGCGAAGGGTATTCTGACCCGGACCGTGGTGACCACCGCCAACACCGCCGCCGAGGAAATCCTGAGAGTCGCTAATGAGGAGATGGCCGACCTGATTGCCATGTCCACGCATGGTCGGCATGGTCTGAGCCGGTGGGCGTTTGGCAGTGTTACGGATAAAGTGGTCCGGGAGTCCTCCATACCCATGCTGGTGGTGAGGGTGCCCAAGCCCATTGCCCCGGGCTAAGACCAACCCTCGGGGGCGTCCAGGAACCTATGAGGGGCGCACTAATTTCCAAATTGATTTGGACCCGAAAAATTCTCTGGAGGGAAACAAATCGAGGCTGATTAGCTTTGAGTTGTTTTTAGAGTTATGTCAAGTTATAAATATGTTATGTAAAGGAATTCCTGCGGTGGAAGGACGGATTGCTTCGTCCTTCTGCCGAAGGACCCGCAATGACAATTCATTCATCTTATTTACGAGGTTGTTTACTTAAAAGGTTATGAACCCCCTAAATCCCCCAGTCTTGGGGGATTTCTAGAACTGGGGGACACCCCCAGACTCCCGCCAGAGAGGGTTCGCCCCTCTGGACTCCCCGTTGCTAAACGACCTGTATTTGCTACGTTGACACTAGCGGCAGCCAGTGAAGGTCGCCCGCTCTCCCGCCAGGCCGCTGATTTTCCAGTGCTGGCCCAAGCGTTCGAGGGCTTTCTTGGTATCGCTGGCCACTTTCGACTTCTCACAGTGGTCAAGGCGGTATTTGAACAGGTAGTAGGTAAACTCCTTCAGCTCCGAGATGCCGATAGACTTGAGTTGGGGATAGCTCCGCTCCTTGCGGAAACACCGGAGCAAGGTCGACCGTGTGGCACCGTAGATGCGCCGGTAGGCTTCATCGATGGCGTCCGCTTCCTTGCCCAGTCCGAGCATCCACCGCTCCTTGTGCACCTCTCCCTGCACCGCCAGGATGAGCGCCATCTCGACGGTGATGCCGTAGAAATAGTTGAGGTACTGCTTGTACTTGGCGCTGCCGATTAGCTCCCTGACCTGGTCGACCGTCAGCAGTAAGGGCGGCCGGCCGTAGAAGAGGAGCTTTTCTTTCTCTGCGGTGGGCATGAGGCCGTCCACTTCCTCGCACAACCGCTCGGCGAGAAGAAGCCAGTCGAAGGCTTCGCCGGCGATGAGGAATTGATAGTGCCGGCCGTTGCGGTCTTCCTCGGCGGAGCCCCACCGCCCCATCGCCCCGAGGAGCGCCCGGTACCAGTGCTCGCCGGCGGCGATGGACTGCTTGAGGTAGCTGATTGCCTCAGAGTCCTTGGTGGTCAGCGCTTTTTCCGATGTTTGCGAACCCATTGTTAAACTCTAAATCCTAAACTCTAAACTCTAATTAGCTATCAGCTAACACTGTTCACCCTCACCTAACCTCTCCCGTCGAGGGAGAGGAATTGTTATGTGAATTTATGTGTTTGGCTTCCGCCTTCAGTCTCTCGTGGAAAGCCAGTTTGCCGGTAGTAATGAGTTCCGTAATCTTTTTGGCGATGGCTTCACCCACTCCCGGAATCTCTCTCAGCCTGCCTTCCGCCGCCAGCTTTGCCACCGGCTCCGCCAGCCCTTCAATGGACTGCGCCGCCTTCTGGTAGGCCCTGATTTTGAAGATGTTATCCTTGTTCTTCGGCAGCCGGTCCGCGACGTCCTGAAACACCCTGGCGATTTCAGGGTTTTGCATAGTGTTTTATTCTGTCTCTGACCCAAGGCCAATCGGGGTTACCATGCTCAAAGAAGGACTTGAAGTTGTCCTTTAGCCATTCGTAGTAGTCATCTTCAGTGTACTGGCAGAAGGTCTCAACAAGAGTATCTACTGGAATATCTTCGGGAATCTCCATCTCCAATTCCTCAACTTCTTCAGTCAGGAAGTCTTTGACTACTTGTCTATCAAGCATGTTTGGACTCCTCTTAACGTTACTTCGTGCCTTTGGTGATGTTACACGAGGAGCACAAAAGTTGACCGTTATCTACTGTCGTTTTACCTCCTTTACTGAAGGGACTTATATGGTCAGCGTGAAACTCGTCCCACTTAATCTCCTTACCGCAACTTTGACAGCTACCGTTATATTTCCTGAATATCGTTACGCGTTGCTCTTCGGTAAAAGCTCGTTGCGTGTCAAGGAGTTCAAGCTTAGGGTAGTACAGTAGAAAAGAAGTCATTAACATCTTATGGCGAAACTCAATGGAATCTTTACTATCAACGGCCTGGAGCGTTTTTTCTTGGTAACGAACCCAGTCGGGGTCACGTTCGTCTTCAGGTTTGTTTTGCTCCTCTCGCCGTTCTTGTTCAAAGTTGATAAACCATTCTCTAAATGTAGATTCCTTTCCACTCATAGCATATTTTTCTAGAAGCTCGGAGACTAGCAAATAAAGTGAAACAACGTTTTGCTTTCTTAGCTCTGGTATCTTCTCAGGAAACGCATTATATAGGAAGTTCAAGACACGCTTAATCTTCTTTGCTGTGCGTCCGTTTTTATCGAATTTAACGTTATCCTTGTACATTTTCTCGAGTGCCCGAGCTTTGGTATCCGTTGGCCCACCTTCTAGTTCTAACAAGGTCATTTGAGCACACACTTGGTCAAAAGCATATCGAGTATCCTTGAAAGCAACGTTTTGGAAGAAAGGGTTAAGTGCCAGTTCTTTAATAAACACCTTCATCTGCCCAGGTAGCGCATTTCTTTTTTCCGCCGCCCTAAGTGTTTCCCCATTATTAAGGCGAGTAAACATCTCCTCAACTTCATCTTCAGTGGCATCCTCCAATATTACAAAACTAAGGTCATAGGTCTGGAACTCGTCTACCAAATCATTTGGCAATGCGCTGAACAGCGTGCCAGCCACAACATGCCCATGCACTGGATCACATTCCGTGGAAAGAGGAAAGCCATCCTGACAAAACTCCCAAATAGCACGGAGCCTTTGCTGTCCGTCAACTACTTCATACTTGTATGGCGGTTTATCCACAGCACGCAAATAAAGTTTAGGAATGTCGTAACGACGCAATATACTGTCCATAAGCAACTGTTTTTTGCTTTTAGACCATACCGTCCCCTCTCTTTGATAGGATGGGCGAGGGTCAATTTTGGGTTCGCGCATCCTTACGCTGTAAAGTGGCCACTGCTTTGTATAGGCTTCTTTCATTGTTACCTCCTTCAAACATTTCTATCAAATCTTTAAGTTTCATGATTACACCCCAAAAAATCTTTTCTATATGAATGTACAAAGGAATTCATTAAGTTGTAGACTTCAATGTTAAGAAGCTCCAAGTCTTTTCTGTCTTGCTTCCTAGTGTCTTCTATTTTGTAAAGAGTAAGCTGTCTTAATAAAACCATCTCTCTAAATCGGACTTCACCCGCAGAAAGAGGACCACTTGGTGGAGATAACGCGTCAAGGGCTTCGTTCGCTTCTTTAATTGCATTCTTTAGTTCTTTATCTGTCATGTTGCCCTCCCTTTTACTCTATCTCTTCTCTACATCCGGAAGCCGCCCATCCCGAACCTCGCCCTCAGTATATTGGACATCAGGAACATCAGCAAGGGGCGTCTTTCGCCCCAGTCAATCAGCATCTCGTAGAGCGTGGTATGGTAAAGCTCCGAGCCAGTACTGCCCTTATCCTTGGCGCTCTTGATTTCATCCAGAACAACCTTCCGGAAGCGGAGCTTGCCCCGCCAGCTTTGCTCTTCCTTGGTCAGCGGCTTGTCCGCTTGCGCCAGCCGGTTCAGCTCATCGTTCGTCTTCTTCAGTTCCTGCTCCAGTTGCTTGATGCTTAACATTCTTTCACCTTTCTATGATAATGAGGGATGGAATAATCTGTTGAGATTGCTTCGGCTCCCGACTTCCCCTTCGACTTCGCTCAGGGCAGGCGTCGGGATGCACTCGCAATGACAGATGGAGGAAGGCGGCGCGGGGAATGACAACGGGAACGGATTGCTTCGTCGCTCTCGCCTGCCAAAGAACTTGTTCGGCGAGCAGGCCGCTCCTCGCAATGACACTTCCTTCATTCTCACCTTCCATGACAATGCTTATATTTCTTACCGCTGCCGCACGGGCAAGGCTCATTGCGACCGACCTTCTTGGCCGATTTCACCGGCTGTCTGGCGCTCGGCCGCGGCGCCACCGCTCGCACCATCGGTGATGGGGCGGGTGCCGGGGCTTCCTTCCGGACGATGCTGACGTGATAGATAGCAAGGGCGACGTCATGCCGGATGGTGCTCAGCAGTAACTGGAACTGCTTGTAGCCCTCGTTCTTATAGGCATCCACGGCGCGGGTCTGCCGCAGGGTCTGCCACTCCGCCTCGAGACGCATATGCTCCATCATCGTCAGGTGCTCAATCCACAGGCTATCGATAATCCTCAGCATCACCAGCCGCTCCAGGATGCGCATATTGTCGGCGCCAATCTCCTTCTCCCGCGCCTCGTAGAGCGACTCCGCCAGGTCGATGAGCTTTGCCTCGATTTCTTTGGTTGACATCTTGCCGAGCGACTCGGCATTGACGTCCGGGGGCAAGGGGAATATGGCAACGATGTCCGCCGCCACGCCATCATAGTCCGGCTCGTACCCGGCCAGGTGCGCCCCGCACGACTTCTTGATTTCCTCTGTCACCATCCCCAGGATGTTCGATTTCAAATCGGCGCCGCTCAGGATTTTGCGCCGCTCATCGTAAACCAGCTCACGGTGCTTGTTGACCACGTCGTCATACTCGACCAGATGCTTGCGCATATCGAAATGGTAGCCCTCGACGCGCTTCTGGACATCGCCGATGGTCTTGTTCACCAGCGCATTCTCGATGGGCGTGTCTTCGTCCATGCCCACCCAATTCATAAACCCCTTGATGCGTTCGCCGCCGAAGCGACGCATAATGTCATCTTCCAGCGAGACAAAAAAGCGCGAGCTGCCCGGGTCGCCCTGACGGCCCGACCGGCCCCGCAACTGGTTATCGATACGGCGGGCTTCGTGCCTTTCCGTGGCGACGACGTGCAGACCACCCAGCCCAACCACTTTGCCGTGCAGTTTCTGCCACTCGGTTGGGTCGATGCCATCCGTACTGCCGCCCAGGATAATATCGACGCCGCGGCCGGCCATATTGGTGGCGACGGTAACTGCTCCCGGCTTGCCCGCCTGGGCGATGATGCTCGCCTCTTTCTCGTGGTGCTTGGCGTTGAGCACCTGGTGGGGAACGCCGTGGCGCATCAGCATATCGCTCAACCGCTCCGATTTCTCGATGGACACTGTGCCGATGAGCACCGGCCGCTCCGACTTGTACATCTGCTCAATATCGCGGACGACGGCGCGGAACTTACCTTCCTCGGTCTTGTATATCTGGTCGGAGAAGTCCTCGCGAATCATCGGCTTATTGGTCGGAATATCCGCCACTTCCAGCTTATAGATTTTGTAGAACTCCTCAGCTTCGGTGACCGCCGTGCCGGTCATGCCCGCCAGCTTCTGGTACATTCTGAAGTAGTTCTGAATGGTGATGCTGGCAAAGGTCATCGTCTCCTGCTGGACCTTGACGTGCTCCTTGGCTTCAAGTGCCTGGTGCAAGCCTTCCGAGTAGCGCCGCCCGAACATCAACCGACCGGTAAACTCATCCACGATGATGACCTCGCCGTTCTTGACGACGTAGTCGCGGTCGCGGCGGTACAGGGCATAGGCTGTCATCGACTGGCGAAAGACGAGGAGAATCTCTTGCTGCTTCGCCGCTTCTTCAGGAGTCAACTCCCGGACTTCTCCGGCTTCACTACCGAAGAGGTC
>JBGOXU010000057.1:0-7017 GCA_041479305.1 Dehalococcoidia bacterium | reverse complement strand
CTCAAGGCAGTTGACCTGCGCCCGGCCAAAGAAGAAGTCCTGCTGCCCCTGGAGCGCCTCTCCACCCTCGACCTGGACCGCCAGGCCAAAGAGCAGGGGTACACAGACAAGTAGTCCCCCTGTAGTAGCGAACATCCAAGAGGGGCGCCAGCCCCACTCTAGTGTGGTGTATCTAACGCTTCGTTAGCACACTCGACAACCATACCGACGAAACTTGTCCCGTACCCGATACGGGAATCGGTATCCAGAGATAGTGGCACGGACTGGATTCCGGCTTCCGCCGGAATGGTACGAGATGTGGGAGGCTAACGCCATTTAGGAATCACCACACTAGATGGGCTTGGAACCAAGGAAGACTTTATTCGTTTGCCACTGGTCCTTTTCCGGGTCGAATTGAAGCACGCTGAGAAAGCCGCCATCGAGAGTGTAGACCCGGGCGCGGGTGCTGTCCCCTGTCTGGCTCAGGTCTATGGTCGATGGTAGCGTCACACCGTTAGCGATTTTCTTTTCCTTCTCTTCGCCGACAATCATGGCGTTCCAGTGAAGGAGGACGGTATCGATGGCATAGACATAGTGCGTCCAGTAACCGTGGCAGAAAGCTTCCTCAAGCCGGGGCAGGGAAATGGCGTCTTTGATATCGAACGGGCCGTAGCTGAGGCGCACCAGACTCTTCAAGGTGCCCCCGCACCCCAGCGCCTGCCCCAAATCGTACGCCAGCGAGCGGATGTAGGTGCCCTTGCCGCATTCCACCTTGATGGTGACCACGGGCGGCTGCCAGTCGAGAATCTCAATGCTGTCAATCCGGGCGGGGCGGCTCTTTCTCTTGATAGTGATGCCGGCGCGGGCCAGCTCGTACAGCGGTTTGCCCTGGTGCTTGACGGCGCTGTACATCGGCGGGGTCTGCTGAATTAGTCCACGAAACTGGCCAAGGGCGTCTTCGACTTTTTCCAGCGTGATGTCGGAGGCGTCCCTTTTTTCAATGACGGTTCCGGCGGCATCATAGGTATCGGTAATGGTGCCCAGCTCAATTTCCGCCCGGTAGGTCTTGGCGGCATCGGCGAGGAACTCGATGACGCGGGTGCCCTGCCCCAGGCAGACGGGGAGGACGCCGGTGGCGGCCGGGTCGAGCGTGCCGGCATGTCCCACTCGCCGGACTCTGCTGAGCCTTTTCACCACCGCCACCACGTCGTAGGACGTCTTGCCCGCTGGCTTATTGATGTTTAGTATACCGTCCATAGATTCCCGCGGTGACCCATCCCAGCCCCAAATTCTAAATTCTAAATTTGAAACTCTAAACCGGACGAGTCGGAACCGTTATTCCCCTCTCCCTTGATGGGAGAGGCTGGGTGAGAGTGATATAGCCCCTCACCTTTCCCGATTCCATCGGGACTCCCACGGTGGGGAGAGGAAAGACGCTGGATTTGGGGGTTTAGGACTTAGATATTAGTGCTTAGGATTTTTGCTCTTCCGTCACCTGGTCGATGAGACGCATCAGGCGGTCGCCGCGCTCAATAGAGTCGTCCCAGTGGAAGCTGAGCTCGGGGACTCGCTTTATCCTGATGCTGCGCGTCAGCTCTTTATGGAAGTAGCTCGTCGCCGCGTTGAGGGTCTTCAGAATCTCCTGTTTTTCCTCTTCGGTGCCGATGCGGCTGACGTACACTCTGGCATATTTCAGGTCGGGGGAGGTGACCACGTCCGTGACGGCAATGAACTCGCCGAGCCGTGGGTCTTTGACCTCGCGCTGGAGCAGGTCGCTGATTTCCTTGCGGATAACCTGGTTTATTTTTTCAATCCGGTGCGACATTTGGCCGCCTAGCTCGTCTTCTGCTGGCTGTAGAACTCCATGACATCGCCCATCTGGAAATCGCCGAAACCCTCCACACCAACGCCGCATTCAAACCCGGCGGCGCATTCTTTGACGTTCTCCTTGAACCGCTTGAGACTGGCGACCGTGGAGTCAGCCAGAGTCTTCTTCCCCCGCCACACTCTGACCTTGACCCCGCGGGTGACTTTGCCTTCCGCGACACGGACACCAGCCACCTTGTTCCCTTTGGCCGGGAACACCGCGATGACCTCCGCCCGGCCCTCGATGACCTCAACTATGGGCACCGGTAGCAGGCCCTTGAGTGCCTTATCGATGTCATCAATGAGACTATAGATAATATCATACAGGCGGATATCGATGCCTTCGGCGGCGGCCTGTCGCTTGGCGCCTTCCTCGATGCCCACGTCAAACCCGACGATGAGACCTTTGGAGGCAATGGCGAGGAGGACATCGCTTTCGGTGATGTTGCCGGCGCCGGCATGGATGATTCTGACTTTGACCGCTTCACTGCCCAGCTTCTCCAGAGAGATGCGGATAGGCTCGATACTGCCCTGGACGTCCGTCTTAAGGATGACGTTCAACTCTTTGACCTTACCGGCGCTAATCTGCTCGTAGAGGCTGTGCAGGGACACCGCCCGGGCGGCGCCCGCTTTGTTTTGCTCCGCCTTGTTCTTTTCCACCAGCTCCTGCGCGTGGCGCTCATCAACGACGACGGTTAGGGAGTCGCTGACCTGCGGCACCGCGCCCAGTCCGAGGATTTCGACCGGCGTAGCCGGCTCGGCCTTGCGTATCGGGGTGCCTTTGTCATTGAGCATCGCCCGCACTCTGCCCGCTGTGGCGCCCACCACAACATGGTCGCCAATCTTAAGGGTGCCGTTGTTAATGAGGATGGTTGCCGTGGGCCCTTTCGATTTGTCCAGTCTGGCTTCAACGACTACGCCGGTGGCGGGACGGGTGGGGTCGGCTTTCAGTTCCTCAAGTTCAGCCACCGCCAGGACATTTTCCAGGAGGTCGGTGATATTGCGCTTTTCTTTCGCCGAGACCGGGACGCAGACGGTATCGCCGCCCCAGTCCTCGCAAATCAGACCGGCTTCGGAGAGTTGCTGTTTCACCCTGTCCGGGTTGGCTTCCGGCTTATCAATTTTGTTCAGCGCCACGATGATAGGCACGCCGGCGGCCCTGGCATGGCTGATGGCTTCGATGGTCTGGGGCATCACGCCATCGTCCGCGGCCACCACGAGAATGGTAATATCGGTTATCTGGGCGCCATGAGCACGCATTGCGGTGAACGCCTCGTGACCGGGGGTATCCAGGAAGGTGATTTTCTGTCCCTTGTATTCTACCTGGTAAGCGCCAATGTGCTGGGTGATGCCGCCGGCTTCAGAGTCCATGACGTTGGTCTGGCGGATGGCATCGAGAAGTCGTGTCTTACCGTGGTCAACGTGCCCCATCACGGTGACGATTGGCGGGCGAAGCTGGAGATTGCCCGCTTCTTTGGCCATTTGCTTTCTGACTGTGGCCGCCGATGGTTTCCGGGCGGCTTTGGGCTGGACCTTTGGCTCAAAACCGAAGCCCTTGGCAACCGTTGCGGCGGCGTCATAGTTAATAAGCTGGTTAATATTTGCCATTATGCCGGCGCGCATCAACTGCTTGATGATTTCCACGGCACTGACAGTGAGCAGGTCAGCGAGCTGGCGGACAGTCAGCGATGCCGGCAGCTCCACCGTCTTGGGCGGTGCGGCCGCCGCGTCGTCCGTAGTCTTGGTTTTCGCTTGTGGGATGTTGTCTGGCTTACTGACCACTAATTAGCTCCTTTGGGGAGGTTGTTAACATAATCCATAAGTTGTTCGCGGCTTTCCGGGCTCAGCCGGCCCTTGAGCGCGTGTTCCAGCCGGTTGCCTTTCAGGGCTTGCTCCCAGCACTCCTGCGCCGGATGGAGGTAAGCCCCTCGCCCCGCCTTTTTGCCGGTGGCGTCAACTTCAATACTGCCCTGAGGCGTGCGCACCACCCGGACGAGCTCCCGCTTGGTCAGCACCTGGCGGCAGCCAACACATGTCCTCTGGGGCGTGCGTTTCGCGGCCGCAGACTGGGCGCTAGAGCACTTCATCTTCCTCGACTGTTATCTCCTCGCGGTGACGCCGGCCCTTGACCCGCACGCCCTCGTCCGCCCCCTCTTTGCGACCTTTTTTCTTCTTCTTGTCTTTGGTTTCCACCGCGACTTTTTTCAGTCCGGTATCTTCCGCAAACCGGAGTTGGGCTTTTTGCGCCGTTACTTTGGGCTCAAAGAAGACCGGCACAGGCTCCCCGGCCGGGGCGGCGACTAGTTCCACCGCCTTTTCGGCGGGGGCCGCTTCAACAACGGGCGCTGCCTCAACCGCTGGCAGCGCCTCTGCAATGACTGGTTCAGCCTCGGCGGCCTCGGCGGCCTTTTCTGCCTTTTCCTTAGCCACGGCTGCCTTAGCCTGAGCTTTTTCCGCCTCGACAACGGCAGCGCTCTTGATATCAATGCGCCAGCCGGTCATCTTGGCGGCGAGCCGCGCATTTTGCCCTTCCTTGCCGATGGCGAGGGAGAGTTGCCTATCAGGGACAATCACCGTGGCAATCTTGTCTTTTTCGTTCAGCTCAACGCCCTGTATCTGTGCCGGGCTGAGAGCATTGGTGACGAAGACGGCGGCATCCGGACTCCACTGAATAACGTCGATTTTCTCGCCGCCGAGTTCGTTAACGATGTTTTGAATTCTGATGCCGCGTAAGCCGACACAGCAGCCCACGGGGTCAATGCCTTCCTGCTTGGCGGCAACGGCGACCTTGCTTCTGAAGCCAGCCTCCCGGGCAATGGCTTTGATTTCCACGGCGCCGTTATAGACCTCGGGGACTTCAAGCTCGAAGAGGCGGCGCACGAGGTTGGGGTGAGAGCGGGATATAACCACTTTAGGCCCCTTGGTGCTGCGGGTCACCTGCAGGATATAGACGCGGACTCGCTGGCCCGGGCGGTAACGCTCGGCGCGTACCTGTTCCGCGGCGGGTAAGATGGCTTCCGCTCTGCCCAGGTCGATTAAGATTTGACTCGGCTCGATGCGCTGGACGGTGCCGGTCACGATATCGCCTTCTTTAGTGGTGTATTCTTCGAAGATGGCGCTGTGCTCGGCTTCGTGGAGGCGCTGGAGTATGACCTGCTTTGCCGTCTGGGCGGCAATACGGCCGGCGTTGTGGGGAGTCGACTCGACCATCAGGGTATCGCCAACTTTGATGTCTTTTTTCAGTTTCTTGGCTTCCGGAAGGGATATCTCAGTGTGACTATCGGTCACGCGCTCGACGATGGACTTTTCCGCCCAGACTTCAACCCGGCCGCTGTCCGGATTAATTCTGACCGAGATGTTCTGGGTGGCGGCGAAGTTGTCTTTGCGGTAGGCTGAGACCAGCGCCGCCTCAACTGCGGCCAGGACTACTTCTTTGGGCAGGTTCTTCTCTGCCGAAAGCTGAGTAATCGCCAGCAGAAAGTCGCTCTTCATCTTTGGCTACAACTCCCCATTCATTAAAAAAAGTGGGACGAAACCCACTTTACAACCATTGTAGTATAGCACGGGGTCAGGTCAAAAACAAGATATTGTACCTGCTCTGTGGCGACTTGTTGTCTGGTCTCCGGCAGTTCGCGCCGAGGGTTGTCACCGCCTACGGGGGAGGCTGCGGTTGTGGTTGCTGCTGAGCCTGCTCCTGAAGCTGTTTTTGTAGCTCCTCTACCGACTTCTGCTGAGCCTCGTAGTAGGCTTTCATCGCATCCTGGTATAGTTGCTGTTCCTGTTCCGTCATCTGTTTGAAGGCTTCGATTTGCTGCTGGTATTGCTCCTGCTGTTGTCTAGCGGCTTGCTCCAGCGCCCGGTAGTACTCCAACTGCTGTTCGTAAGCCTCTTGTCTCTTTTTACCGGTAATATCGCAGGCGGAAAGCAAGGGCAGGACCAGTATTAGAATCGTCAGCAGCAAAGCGTGCCACAGTCTCATCTCAGTCTCATCTCCTTCTGCCATGTCCTCTCGGATGGTATTCTACCACAAAATCGAGCGGGTCAATAATCTTCTGTTCTGGTTCACACGAGCGGTGACACTGCTATTGACACCGAGAAACGCCAGGCAACCTCACCCCCTGCCCCCTCTCCTGGACAGGAGAGGGGGAGTTAAGAAAAAAGAGGGGGGCACAGCCCCCTCTTTTAAAAGCATCTCCCCTTCCCATATCAGGGGAAGAACAGAGAACCTGACGTCACTACCATTCCTTATAGAATTGCCTAGAAAGCGATTGCGTGAGGAATAGTCGGATATATTGTGACGCCATTCAGACTTTTGCAGACTAGTTTACCTGCAGACATAGCCATAATAGACAGAATGTCGCACCGCTGAATACCGAGACTCTTCGCGCTGTGAACGGTACCGTGGTCGAAGAAGTGTCAGGAGATATAAAGGGGGGCGAAGCCCCCCTATTAACCCCCCGGTATGACCACAGACTCCAAGAGCCATCGAGTAACAGCCTACTCCAGCCGAGGGGATTCGAACTAAAGCTGCACGGGTGACAACTTTCACCTTGAAGACTGATTTGATTTCACTATTAAAGACGGTTTTGATTTCACATTAAAAGCTATTTTAATGTGAAAAGCTGAACCTAATGGTAACTTGGAGAAACCCTCAAAAAGCCGAGGGCTGGCAGGGCCTGTGATTTTCAAAGTACCACACAGAACAAGCAAAAGTGACATCGCTGGACAATCTGGACAAATGTGCAGTTCCCACAGGGTTGAGTCTCAGCGGTAGCGCAGGCTTGTCCGTGACCCTGTGGCGTTCTTGCTTGAACCCGACCAGCATCATGAAGTGCGACCTCGAGGTTCAGCTCTCAAAGCGGCCGACAGTTGCTTGCCTTGCGAGGGCACCCTGACATTGGCTAACAATCCCATCAAATGTTTTCTCTATCTGCGTGTCTTAACTCGAGCGATTGAAGCAAAAATGCCCGCAAAACAAAGAATCGCCGAGATTGAAAAGGCGATTTTCGTAGTTTTCAGGAAAAGCAGGTAGTAAGGGGGAGTTATTTGAACCTTGCCTATATATAAAGAAAATAGTAGTAGAACCAATCCCAGGCTAAAGGCTTGACCGGTTAATCTCATCGTGCCAAGTGTCCCTGAGGCTACTCCGTAAAATTTTCGCTCGACTGAACT
>JBGOXU010000056.1:0-7063 GCA_041479305.1 Dehalococcoidia bacterium | reverse complement strand
CCCTCAGGTAGCTACCTATCTTCCCAACCTGGTCTTTGGGACCGGTCTGGGAACGTGGTAGATGGTGAATGAAAATAGCAAAGTGTAAATAGTAAAATTAACAAAAGGAGGTAACCAAAATAGCCACCAAAATCAAGGCTGTCCAATACGGGTGCGGACCGATTGGGTGCAGCGTCGTCCGTTTTGCCGCACAGAGACCTGACTTATAGTTGGTGGGGGTAGAAGGCCTGACGTGAGAGTCGCATTACTCCGAGCATTATCGTTGAGATTAAGAATAAAATCAACAAGGCTGAACTTGACCCAAAGAGCCTTTTTCTTGACAATGCATAGAGAAAATGGTAGCTTCTATTGGTCAATGTTTTTGGCGAGTCTCTGGACGATAATTGCGGAAGACAGCCTAACGCGAGACCTCAAAAGTGTACTTCTTTTCCCTTGGAAGCCGTGGGTAAAACAAAATTAAAACTAAAGGAGGAGTCTAACAAAAATGGCAGCCAAGAAAATTCGAGTTGTCCAGTACGGATGTGGTCCCATCGGATGCAGGGTAGCAAGTTACGCTCTTGAGCGCCCGAATATAGAGCTGGTCGGTGCTATCGGGCGAACGACCAACGTAGGACGCGACCTCGGCGATGTGGCGGGCCTGGGTCGGAAACTTGGCATCATCATTTCCAACAATGCGGAAGAAGTGTTTGCCAAAACCAAGCCCGATGTGGTCCTTCACACCACTAGTTCTTCCCTGGTGAAGATACAATCTGAGATAAATCAGATCGTGAATGCGGGGATAAACGTGGTCTCCACCACCGAGGAGCTCTCCTATTCGTGGAAAACGCAGCCCAAGATATCCCGCGAGATCGATGAGCTAGCCAAGAAGAAGAAGGTCACTGTGCTGGCTACCGGTGTAAACCCTGGATTTGTCATGGATACCTGGCCTCTAAATCTGACTGCCGTCTGCAAGGACGTCAAGAAGGTCAGAGTGGTCCGTTATCAGGATGCCACCACGCGAAGAGGACCATTCCAGAAGAAAATTGGCGCCGGGCTCACGCTTGAGGAGTTCCAGAAGAAAGTCGATGAAAGGACTCTGCGCCACGTAGGCCTGACTGAGTCAATCGGTATGATCGCCGCTGGCCTGGGCTGGGAGCTGGACGATATTAAAGAGACTCTTGAGCCAATTGTAGCTCAGAAGGAAGCTAAAAGCCAGTTTGTAACGGTGAAGCCGGGACAGGCAATGGGCGTCAGACAGGTAGGTGTAGGGCTCAAGAACGGCGAGGAAATTATACGTCTGGACTTCGAGGCGGCAGTAGGCCGCGGCGAAACCTACGATGCTGTTTACATCACGGGAACACCCAACCTCGAGATGGTAGCGAATGGCGGAATTCATGGCGATATCGCCACCGCCGCGATAGCGGTCAATGCTATCCGCCGCGTGTTTGATGCTCCTCCAGGACTTCTAACGATGAAGGATATTCCTCTCGTTACCTGTTTCATTGGGCCCGTGGGTTAATAGCGAAGATTGAAGGGTGAGGAGTTGGGCAACAAGTTGTAAAATAGTATCTAGGAGGAGTTCAATGAAACAAACGTTGACCAAAGAAACCGTAGTTGAAAAGTGGGAGAAATCCCACCCCGCGTCTAAGAAACTCCACGATAAGGCAATTGATTTCTTTACTGCCAACGGGGCGACCCATTCGGCGCGCATACTTGACCCCTTCCGGCCATACGCCGTGAAAGCCAGCGGCTCGCGTAAATGGGACATTGATGGCAATGAGTACATCGATTACGTGATGGGCCACGGCGCCCTTATTCTGGGGCACAGCCACCCGGCTATTGTCAAAGCGGTCCAGGAACAGGCGGCCAAGGGCCTTCATTTCGGCGAAAACACCGAGGCTGAAATTGAATGGGGCGCTTTGATAAAGGCAATTATGCCGGTGGCGGAGAGGGTTGAGTTCTGCGCCTGCGGGCAGGAAGCCAACCAAATGGCGGTCATCCTCGCCCGGGCTTACACCGGCCGGACGAAGATACTCCGCTTCGAGAACAACTACCACGGCTGGGGCGGTGAAGTGGCGCCCTATGACGCCGTCGGTATCTATCAACCGGCAGTCACCCTTCTCCCGATGCACGATATGAACAAGGTGGAGAAGGCCCTATCGACCAAGGAATATGCCCTTTGCATGATTGAAGGCGGTGGCGCGACAATGGCCGGCGCTACCCCGTGGGACTACCAGTTCGTCAAGAACCTGGCGGTGCTCTGTAAGAAATACGGCACCCTGTTCCTGATTGACGAGGTCGTCACTGGCTTCCGCGAGTCGCGCGGCGGCTGGCAGGAAGTCGTCGGTGTCAAGCCGGACATGTCCTCCCTCGGTAAGTGCGTCAGCGGCGGCATACCCTCCGGGGTAATCGTTGGCCGTGCCGATATTATGGACGGCTTCAATCCCAAGCGGCCCCTGGAGAGACGCGTCGTTCATCACGGCACCTGGAACGCTAACCCGTTGCAGAGCGTTGCCGGGGTGGCCGCCTGCAAGCTCTATCTCGATGGCGCACCGCAAAAGAGGGCCTTCGAGGCCGCCGGCTACCTCCGCGACAAGGGTAATGCCGTCCTGAAGAAGCTCGGTATCAGCGCCCGGCTCTACGGCCGGACGATTGTCCACCTCTACTTCGGTCCCATCGACTCCGAGCCGAAGGAAATCTACCTGCCGCCGACCAGAGACATCAAGAACATACTCAATCCAGCGCAGGGTCCGATGAAGGTGAGATTGTGCCTGCATATGCTCCAGCGTGGCGTGGCGACGATGGGGGCGCGCTTCTTTGTCATGAGCGGCGCTCACACCAACAAGGACATCGATGAGACCGTGGACGCTCTGGAAGACTCGCTGAAAGAGATGCTGGCAGAGGGCAGCCTCAAACAGTAGCTCCCGTCCTGGGTAACAAAAAAGGGGGGTGGGGTGATTGCCCCGCCCCCCTTTTCTTTTTGCCGGCCGGATTTCATCGCTAACCAGCATCAGTCTGCAGAAATGAGGGTCAATAAAGCCCGCCAGGTCAGACCCTTCGCTCCGCTCAGGGTGACAAAGTCCCTGAATGCCGTTCTGGGCGAAGCGAAGAATCCAGGTATTCTACGGGCTCTCGTAACTAAGCATTATTAGCTTTTCTGGTACGATTTGAAAGTCTCGTTTGCCTGCTCACAGGCTTGCAGCAGTATCGCCGCGTCAACGAGATAGGTGGCATACTGGTAGCCGCAGTCGACGAGCAGTTTCAGCATGCTCGCGTCCCGGGCAAAACACCCGGCTACCTTCCCCGCCGCCCGGATTTTCTGAGCACATTTGCGGATAGAGTCGACCACTACCGGGTCGTCTACCTTTCCCGGTTTCCCTACGGACTGTGAGAGGTCATAAGGTCCCACGAATACCACATCGACGCCGTCAACCGTCAGGATTTCGTCCAGGTTATTGACCCCGTCCATCCCCTCGACGTTAAGGATAACCATCGTATTCTTGTTCGCCTCGGCGGTATGCGTCACGGACTTTTTCAACGAATAGGAGCCGGCGCGGGTGAAGGGAGAAAGACCTCGCTCGCCCAGGGGCGCGTACTTGGCATAGCGCACCGCCTGTTGAGCCTGCTCCCTGGTGCTGATTTGGGGCACCTGGACGCCGTGCGCGCCGATGTCCAGCGCCCGCAGGATTAGCGCCGGGTGGTTTTCGGCAACACGGATAATCGGGCTCATCTTTTCCGCTTCCGCCGCCCGAATCATATCCTCGGCGGTCTCCATGTTGATTGGCCCGTGCTCTGAGTCAATGACCACGAAGTCGATGCCGGCGCAGCCAATGACGTTGATAACCGAACCCGAGGGAATTTCGCAGAAGATGCCCAAGGCGAATTTCCCGGCCGCCAGCTTTTGTTTGAGAAAGTTCTCTTTTCGCATTGCTTTTCCTCGCCGCTATTTTTTGTTTGCCAGCTTGTAGGCGACATCGATAATCAGGTCTTCCTGGCCGCCGACCGTCCTCATTTTGCCCAGCTCCATCAATATGTCGAGCGGGGCTACCTTAAACCTCTCGGCCGCTCGATAGGTATGCAGGAGGAAGCTCGAATATACCCCGGAATAACCGAGGGCTAACGCCGCCTTATCGATAATCTGGGGTCGGGTCATGCGGGGAGTGACTACCTCCTCAGCAACGGTCATTATCTTGTACAGGTCGATGCCAGTCTCGTAGCCGGCCCGGTCCAGCGCCGCCACCAGGACTTCTTCCTGGGCATTGCCGGCGCCACCGCCAAGTCCGCACACACAAGCATCGACGATAGTTGCCCCTTCGTCCACGGCAGCCAGGGTGTTGCCGATGCCTAACCCCAGGTTATTGTGCGCGTGAAAACCGACTTGAATCTTCAGTCTATTCTTCAGGGTGCTCACTCTGGCACGGACCGCATCAGGAACCATCGCACCAGCTGAGTCCATAAGATAGACCGCATCCGCCCCGTAACTTTCATAGAGCTTCGCCTGCTCCAGTAGCTTGGCCGGCGGCTCCATATGGCTCATCATGAGAAGACCAAAGACCTCAAGCCCCATATCTTTAGACATCTTAATGTGCTGTTCGGAGATATCGGCTTCGGTGCAGTGAGTTGCTATCCTGACGATTTGGGTGCCGCATTCCACGGCTTTTTGCAGGTTCTCCCTGGTTCCGATGCCGGGGAGAAGGAGCACCGCTACTTTAGCCTTCTTCGCCGCCTTCTTGACCGCGGTAATCTTCTCTTCATCGGAACAGCGCGCAAAGCCGTACTGGAAGGAGTGACCGGCGAGACCATCCCCGTGGGAAATCTCGATTGCCGGAACTCCGGCATCATCCAGCGCCGAGGCAATGGCGGTGACATCCTCAACGGTGAACTGGTGTCTGACGGCGTGGCTGCCGTCTCTCATAGTATTGTCGACAATTCGGACGAACTTGCGATTCGATTTCATTGGTTTATGCCTCCTTCCCCAGCATTCTCCTGGCAATCAGGTCGCCAACGGATAGCGCCGCCGAGGTCTCGATGTCCAGATTGCCGGCATACTTGGGCAGGTACTCACCGGCGCCTTCCACCTCGACCATCGTGGTGACTTTCTCATCATCGAAGATGGGCGGAACGCGCAGTCGGTAGCCGGAGACATACTCCTTCACTTTCTCGACCATTTTGTTGACCGCGGCGATTATCTCGTCCTTCTTCTGCTCTTTCACGGCCGTGTAGATGGTGTTTCTCATCAAGATGGGCGGCTCGGCGGGGTTAAGGATGATGATTGCCTTGCCTTTTTCCGCTTTGCCCACTTTTTCCAGGGCGCGCGCCGTAGTCTGGGTAAATTCGTCGATGTTCTGGCGGGTGCCGGGTCCGGCGCTCTTGCTGGAAATGGTCGCCACGATTTCGGCGTAAGACACTTTGGTGACCGACCCGATTGCCGCGACGATAGGCACTGTTGCCTGCGCGCCGCAGGTCATCAGGTTGATGTTGGGCGCGTCCACGTGCGCGGCGATGTCCACCACCGGGCAGACATAAGGTCCGATGGCGGCGGGCGTCAGGTCGATTGCCCTGATGCCGGCTTCCTTGAGCAATTTGGCGTTCTTGAAATGGGCGGAGGCAGTGGTGGCATCGAAGGCAATCTTGATGCTCTTGTCTTCGAGCAGGGCGTCAATACCATCGCTGGAATTCTGTACTCCAAGCTTATCGGCTATCTTCAGCCCGTCTGAGGTGGCGTAGATGCCGACAATCATCTTCAGGTTCATATACCTGGAATACTTCAGGATTTTGTACATCAGGTCGGTGCCGATGTTTCCCGGTCCGATGATACCCACGTTTATCCTTTTTTCGGGCATATCTGTTGCGCTCCTTCTTTTACTGAGAGTAGTGTTTGGGGCGACTTAACGACTCCGGTTGCGCCGTCAGGCTAGTCGAGTTTAGCAACTTCGCAGAGGTAAGTCAAATAGACAATTTGCGCTTTCCGATGAGGAAAAGCGTACCTATCATCGCGAGGGGCGTGCTCCGCCCGGGGCGGATGGCAATCTCTTCCCCTTGTCATTGCGAGTCCCGATTTCACCGAAATCCGCACCTTGGGGAACAGTTCCCGAACTCCTGTTTGAGAAGAAAGGACTGATTCCGGAAGTGCAGCGATTACTCGTCCAAGTTTGTACTTTATAATTCACATCCGGAAGACGGTCCCTATTTCATTTCTCTTCGAATGTAAAAACTTCTTCTATGTTGCTCTTGAGTGCCCTGGCAATCTTATAAGCGAGCATTAAAGAGGGATTGTACCTGTTATGCTCGATATGGCCAATCGTTTCGCGCCGGGCATCCACCATATCGGCCAGTTGATCCTGGGTCAGATCATATCGCGCCCTAAGTTCCTTAATGTGGGACTTTATTAACACCGTCTTCAAACGTTACCTCGTTTCTCATAATAATTAAGCGAGATAATAAACGTGAGGAGTTGGGCTGTAAATACCCCGGCAATAGATATCGCCGCTGCTTCAAACGTTTTAAAGAACGACAAAATGGCAATAGTTAAAGATACTGCTACAATCGAAGCAGCAAAAGCATTCAGTCCCGCCTTGGCTGTATTCGAGATAAGAAGTTCATCACTCTTCTGCTTTGATATATGCTTTGATAGACCCCAAAGACCGAAGAAGTTAAAGAAGCCGTAAAAACTCGGATTCCCAGTAATAAGCCCCAACAAGCCTAAAAATCCCAAAAAACCCAAATACTTTAGATTACGTCTCATAAGTCCTCCTGTGATGTATAATTAACATTATGATATATAGACCACACTTTATGTTATAAATATATAACATTAACTAGTTAAATGTCAAGAGTTTCAATTTGTTAATTGAAGAAAATTTAAGTGCCATCCTTGCAGATGGTTAGCTAAATTCTGCTAATTTCTGCAAGTACCTGGTGGAGATAGGGTGACAATAGGCAGAACTTTTGAACTGGTGTTCAATCTCACGGTTTAATTTAGTCGAAATTATCTTATTAACTGGATGATTGTTGGCATTTTTGTTAACAATATTGTTGTCATCTACCTGCAGAGGACTACCCGGGTATCTACATACAAACCAGT
>JBGOXU010000055.1:0-7092 GCA_041479305.1 Dehalococcoidia bacterium | reverse complement strand
TGAGGGCTTTGTGCACCATAAAGCCGGCGGTGAACACTGTGACATCCTTACCTTCTCGTTTGACTTCCGCCTTGCCGATGGGCACCAGGTGCTCGCCCTCTGGCACCGGGCTCTTGGGACCGGTCCACATCAGCATTTTGTGCTCAAAGTACATCACCGGGTTACCGTCTCGGACTGCCGATTTGAGCAAGCCCTTGGCATCAGCGGAGGTGGAGGGGAGGACAATCTTGAGCCCGGGAATAGCGGACATCATGCCTTCCAGGCTCTGGGAGTGCTGGGCGGCGGAACGCCGTCCGGCGCCACTCAGCGCGGTAATGACGACCGGCACGTTGATTTTACCGCCGAACATATATCTCATCTTGGTCGCCTGGTTCATGATTTCGTCCCAGCAGATGCCCAAGAAGTCGACGAATCTCAGCTGGGCGATGGGCCTCATGCCGGTGATGGCCGCCCCAACCGCCGCGCCCATAATGGCTGCCTCGGAGAGGGGAGTGTCTCGCACTCTCTCCGGTCCGTACTTGGCGAAGGCCTCTCCCATCTCGCCCATCAGACCGCCCATCTTGCCCACATCTTCACCGATGACGAAGACCCGGGGGTCGCGGGCCATCTCTTCGTTTATCGCTTCACCAATTGCCTGACGAAAACTAAGCTCTTTCATTTCATGCCTCCTACACGTAGACCCCGTTCAGCACTTCCTCGGGGCCGGGGGGCGGGCTTGACTCGGCAAACTTCACCGCCGCATCCATCTCCGCCAGCGCTTCATCGTCAATCTCTTTTATTTTCTTCTCGGTCAGCGCCTTCATACCGAGGAGCTGCTCCTGGAATGACTTGATAGGGTCTCTCTTGACCCACGCTTCGATTTCTTCCTTGGGCCGGTAGGTGCCGGAGTCACCCTCGAAGTGACCGCGGAAGCGGTAGGTCTTGGCTTCGATGAGAGTGGGACCGCCGCCGCTGCGGGCGCGCTTCACCGCTTCGCCAGCGACCTCGTAGACCGCCACAACGTCCATACCATCGACGACCACGCCTGGAATGCCGTAGCCGATGGCGCGGTCCGCGATATCGTGTATCTTCAGCGAACAGCTCGTTGGCACGGAGACTGCCCACAGGTTGTTTTCGCAGACGAAGACAACGGGCAGACACCAGACGGACGCCAGGTTAATGCCCTCGTGGAAGCGGCCGATGTTGGAGGCGCCATCGCCGAAGAAACAAACGGTGACCTGGTCGGTGCCCCTCATGTGCGCCGAAAGCGCCGCGCCGGTGGCAATGGGAATACCTGAGCCGACGATGCCCGCCGCGCCCAGCATGCCGATGTCCGTATCGGCGATGTGCATTGAGCCGCCCTTACCCAGGCAGTAGCCCGTCTTCTTGGCAAATAGCTCGGCCATAGCCCGGTCGGTGCGGCCGCCCTTGGCGATGAGATGGCCGTGCCCGCGGTGAGTGCTGAGAATATAATCCTCCTTTTTTAGGTGGGCGATGACGCCGGTGCCCACCGCCTCCTCACCGATGTACAGGTGAACGCTGCCCGGGATTTTGCCGGCGGCGAACTCCTTAGATGTCCTTTCCTCGAAGCGTCGGATGCGTACCATTGTCCGGTACATTTCCAGCAGTTTTTCTTTTGGTATCTCCACCATTCTCGTTACCCCCAGATTCAGATATTACCTCTCCCACGTTGCCCGTGGTCTCGACCTGTGCGGCGCCGTCTCCACGGCGGCACGAATGACTGGACATTTTATACCGCTGGCGTGGATGTTCAGGGAGCGCCGGCGGTATCTACATGACTAATATATTATAAGCGATTTGGCTCTATTTTGCTTTCTTGAGAGCCGACTGGAACATGACATTGGCGGCTTCTTTGGTGGTCATCCCCACCTTGACGCCGATTTTCCGGGCGCTTTCATTGACCGTTGAGACCTTGCCCGTGTCCCAGGTGGACATGCCCACGCCAATCTTGGCTGACATCGAGGATACGGCGGCGCTGGGAATGCCAACTTTTTCCAGTATGTTTAGACCCGCGATACCGGCGCTGTTCTTGCCGATGCCGGCATCATTGCCGATTCTCCCCTTGACCGCAGCATCAACCGCCATCTTGGCTGAGTTCACGCCGAAGTGAGACCCATCGATGACGACGTCATTCTTGTTATTCTCATCATAGGAGCCGGCGGTGTTGGTAACGATAATACGGAACTTGCCTTCCTGTTTCTTGACGATTTGCTCTTCTTTCACTGGTATTCCTCCTTTTCTTAAGGTTCAGACTAATATTCTGTTTCCCGCGGCGCTTATTTCCTGGCTTTCACGGCCGCCTGGAGCATTACTTCCGCCGCCTCTTTGGCGGTCATACCGGGTTTAACGCCGATTTTCTGCGCCGCCTTGTTGACCGTTGAGATGACGCCCGTCTCATAGGTCGTCGGGCCGACACCGATTTCGGCTGTCATCGCCGAGACCGCCGCGCCGGGGATGCCCTTCTCGTCAAGGACTTTGAGACCGGCCACACCGGCATCTTCCATGCCTTTGCCGGCATCATTGCCAATCATTCCCTTGACGCTGGCCTGCGCCGCATAATGGCCGACGTTGAGTCCGCAGTGGGACGCGTCAACGAACACGTCATTCTTGTTGGCTTCCGTAATTGATGTGGCTGAGTCGGCAATGACGATGCGGTATTTCCCTGATTGCTTGACTATCTTGTGTTCCTCGTGAGTCACGTTCAGTTCCCCCTTCTGCTAAGAAATTTCCGCAAGTATTTTACTACATTACAAAGATTTTATCATCTTGCCGGGTAACGACCCGGTCCCGGGAGCGAAAAAGATGACCTGATTGCCCTAATCCTCCCACTTTTCGGAATCGGCGATGGCCTGGGTCAGGAGGCTGGCCGCCCGTACGCCGGTGTTGATATCAATGACCTCGTGCGGGGAGTGGCTGTAGCGCCGGCCCATAAATACGTGGGAGTTCTCGATTTCCGGGTTATCCACATACACGATATTAGCATCGGAGAAGGCGCCGGTGGTGGCGCAGACATTGAGCGGGATATCCCGCTTCTTGGCGGCGTCAAGCAATCTCTGGTTCAATTTCGGGCTGGAGAAATTGACCATCCCCGGGTAACAGGTGTCCTTGGGCTGGGTGAAGGAGAACCTGAGCAGGCCGAGGGCGTCATTGAGCGGGAGGAGCTTCTTGACGTCCGGGATGGCGTCATGAGCGTAGCAGGTATCCAGAATGAAGAGCCAGTCCGGAGTGACCTGGCGCAGGAAATGCTTGATGCCGAAGCTGCCGATTTCCTCCTGCGCTGACCCGACCAGGTAGATATCGTGCCGCGGGCGCTTGGGGAGCTGTCTGGCGATTTCCACGAGCGCGGCGCAGCCGATGCGGTCGTCGATGGCGTGGCTGGCAAGGATAGTCTTGTTGTCATCGAGCCAGTGGGGCTTCAGGTTAAAGACAATGGGGTCGCCCGGCGTAATATATTTCTGCCGGTCGCCCACGTCAATCCACATTTTGGTGTCGCCGCCTTTCTCGAAATGGGCGCTGGAAGCGGAAACGACGCCGGGAATGTCCCTCTCCGCGCCGAGGATGAGGACGGGCATGCTTGGCAGGCTGTGGAAATCGATGAAACCCACCCGGTCGAACCAGACGAAGTCGTCCACCTTGACCACTACAAGACTGACCTCGTCGGTGTGGGCGGCAATCGCCAGCGAGCGCTTGCCTTCCGAACCTTTCTTCCTGGCGATGAGGTTGCCAATTTTGTCGATTCGGACTTCATCGACGTAGGGCTGAATCAATTCCTTGAGGCGCGCCGTAACCCGACTTTCGAAACCGGACGGTCCGGGGATTTGCACCAGCTCGCAGAGTAAGTCGCCAAACATTTCACTCTCCTTGTCCCTGAATTTGGCCTTTGTCATTTTAGCGCAGTGCCGCGCTTTTGTCGATAACTTACCCAGGCAGAGCGGCGCAGTTGATTGCCTTGCTATCCGCCCTGTCGGTCGGCTTGTCCCTGGTTCCAGCGGCTTTGGGGATGTTCGGGCCGGTCTACCTGTATACGGCGGTCGTTCTGGGCCTGGGGTTATTCTCGCTCAGCCTGTGGCTGATGCTCTGCCCCACCGGGAGCCGGGCAATGGTCGTCTTCAAAGCCTCCAGCCTCTATCTGAGCTTGCTTTTCCTTGCCGTGCTCATCGATTCGTTGCTCTAGGCTTTTTTTGGCTCGCGTGTCCGCTACTGTCCGGCTATTGATTTATGCCCATGGGCACGATATAATTCAAGCACAAGCGATTCGGAAAGGAGGACTACAATGCCAGAAGTTGCCATAGGTAAGATAAGCGATTTCTTTGCCCATCCGGTCGTCGCCGGAATTGACCTGACCGGGACTCTGAAGGTCGGCGACAAAATCAAAATCAAGGGTCACACGACCGATATGGAGCTAATCGTCAGCTCGATGCAAATCAACAACGCCGATGTTAACGAGGCCAAGGCGGGGGATAGCATCGGTATCAAAGTCCTCGAGCGCTGCCGGAAGGGCGATACGGTCTATAAGGTCACCGACTAGTCCTGATGTTTGTCTTCGGTTCTCTTTGTCGTCCTGAGCTTTGGGTGAACTAGCCTAAAGACTTGAGCAGGTTTGCCATTTCGATGGCGCCCACTGCCGCTTCGAACCCCTTATTGCCCGCCTTTGTACCCGACCTCTCGATGGCTTGCTCGAGGTTCTCGGTCGTGATTACCCCGTTCATCACGGGGATGCCCGTTTCCAGACTCACCCGCGCGATTCCTTTGGACACCTCGGCGGCGATATAGTCGAAGTGGGGCGTGGCGCCGCGGATGACCGCCCCCAGGCAGACAATGGCATCATACTTCTTGGCCCCGGCCATCTTCTGGGCAATCAAGGGAATTTCAAAGGAGCCGGGCACCCAGGCCACGTCGATATCAGCTTCATTCACCCCGTGCCGGATGAGGGCGTCTTTCGCTCCTTCGAGGAGCTTCTGGCTGAAGAAATCGTTAAAACGTGAGACGACCAGTCCGAACTTAAGTCCCTTGCCGAGCAGTTTGCCTTCAAATAGTCCGCCCATCTTTTTCTCCTTTTCAGTTATCGGAAGCGGTCTCCGGAATATTCAGCAGATGCCCCAGTTTTTTCTGCTTGGTCTCCAGGTAGCGGTGGTTGTGGGGATTAGGGGTGGCGATGATAGGCACCGTCTCCACGACTTTCAGCCCGTAACTTTCCAGGCCGATGACCTTCTTCGGGTTATTGGTCAGCAGGCGGATGTTGTGCAGGCCAAGCTCCGCCAGAATCTGGGCGCCGATGCCGTAGTCGCGCAGGTCGGCGGGGAAGCCCAGTGAGAGATTGGCTTCCACGGTGTCCAGCCCTTTATCCTGCAGGGCGTAAGCCCGGATTTTGTTGTGCATACCGATGCCTCGCCCCTCCTGTCGCATATAGAGCAGGACGCCACGACCCTCTTTGGCGATGGCTTTCATTGCCATCGTCAATTGCTCGCCGCAGTCGCAGCGCATACTGCCGAAGACTTCACCGGTGAGGCACTGGCTGTGGACGCGCACCAGGACCGGCTCGTCCGTGGCGACGTTGCCCATCACCAGGGCAATGTGTTCCGCTGGTTCGGTGTCGCTCTTGTAGGCGATGGTCTTGAAGTTACCGTAGATGGTGGGCAATTTGGCTTCCGCGACGCGGTGCACCAGGCATTCGTGGCGAAAACGGTGGGCAATCAGGTCGGCAACAGTGACAAGCTTGATGCCGAACCGTCTGGACAACGCCTTGAGTTGGGGCATTCGCGCCATCGCCCCGTCATCGCTCATAATCTCGCAGATGACGCCGGCCGGGTAAAGTCCCGCCAGCCGAGCGAGGTCGACAATTGCCTCGGTATGGCCCGCCCGCGCCAGCACCCCGCCTTCCCGCGCCCGCAGGGGGAAAGTGTGCCCCGGCTGGGCAATGTCATCGGGCCGGGTCTTGGGGTCGAGCACGGTCTTGACGGTCTCGGCGCGGTCGGCGGCGGAAATACCGGTGCTTATTTTGTGCTTGGCTTCAATCGAGACGGTGAAAGCGGTGGTGAACTTGGAGGTGTTCTTCTCCACCATCAGCGGGATTTTGAGCTCATCGAGCCGTTTGCCGGTGACCGGCAGGCAGATGAGTCCGCGGGCGTGCTTGGCCATAAAGTTGATGGCTTCCGGCGTCACTTTGTCCGCAGCGATGGCTAAATCGCCTTCATTCTCACGGTCTTTGTCGTCAACGATGATGACGAATTTTCCCGCTTTGATGTCTTCAATTGCTTCTGGAATAGTGGCTATCCCCATTGCCTCACCTCAACAGGTTGGACTATTTTACCATAAAGCCGTGTTCCCGCAAAAAGTCGGGGGTGATGCCGGTGGTGCGAGCGTGCAGGAACTGCTCCACGTATTTGGCAATAATATCGACTTCCAGGTTGACCCGGTCGCCGGCTTTGCGACCGTCCAGGTTGGTGCGCTTGAGCGTGAAATCGACGAGCGAGACCTGGAAGGAGTTGCTCTGTATCTCCGTGACCGTCAGGCTGATGCCGTCCACGGCGATGAATCCCTTGGGCACGACGTAGCGCATCACCCCGGCGGGCGCCTCAAACCGCATCAGGATGGACTCACCTTCCGGAGCAATCGCAACGACTTTTCCCGTGTCATCGATATGCCCCTGGACGAGGTGGCCCCCCACCTCCCCGCCCAGCCCCAGAGGCCGCTCCAGGTTGACTTTATCACCGGACTTGAGCCGGCCGAGGTTGGTGCGCTTGAGCGTCTCGGGCATAACATCAAAGGCAAACGAGGTGGCAGTGAAATCGGTCACGGTCAGGCAGACGCCGTTGATGGCGACGCTGCCGCCGGGTTTAACGTTCTTCAGAGTCTCCCTGGCGGCGATGACCAGTCGTTCCGCCTTCAGGCTGAACCTTCTGGCTGAAGCCTGCGCGGAGATTACCTTGCCAACTTCCTCAACGATACCGGTGAACATACTGTTTCCCTAAAGTGAAGTGTTGCCAACTAGTGTGGTGCATCGCAAATAGCGTTAGTTCATAATGTCGTTCCATTCCGGCGGAAGCCGGAATCCAGTCCGTAGGCGACTACCTCTGGATACCGACTTTCGTC
>JBGOXU010000054.1:0-7100 GCA_041479305.1 Dehalococcoidia bacterium | reverse complement strand
TATATCGGCTTAGTCTGTCCTCATCCTTTCTGTGTTTTCCTCATTCGTGCCTATCTGGAACTCGCTCAAGCTTCTCCGCTCTCTTTCCCGACCTGAATCGGTTGAGATTGATGAAGCACAACGTCCGGTTCACCGTCTATGCCTTCTTCTTGCTGAAGAAGAGGATGTAGATTATGGGCAGAATACCGACCGAGTTGACGATGAGCAGGAAGATGAACCAGATTTGATGGCCGTTGCGCGCTGCCCGCCACAGGGCGATGCCCTTCCACACCGCCTCCCACAGGACGTCGATGATTACCAGGGTGAAGACCAGGGCGTTCCAGACGGGAAATGGCCAGGCAAGTTGCATTTGTTCCTCCTTAGTTAGTCTTGTGGGTGAGATGTGCTTAGATTATACACCTCGGAGCTTGAAATTGCCTAACACGAGCCTTATCACCTATAATTGGGTAGTCTAATATGACCGCACTGAACATTGTTCTTATAGTTCTTGATGCCAGCCCTGGCAACTTCTGGAACTACACCGCGCGTCCTTCGGTGGAAGGACCATAACCAGGAGAGTAATTTGTCTTCTAACCGCAAGTTTTTCTACGGCTGGGTGGTGGTGGCGACTTTCCTGGTGGCGGGGACGACACTGTGGGGCATCCGTCTGTCCTTCGGCGTCTTCTTCAAGTCGCTAGAGAGTGAGTTCCAGCTCAGCCGCGCCGCTACCTCCTCGATTTTCTCCCTGTATATGATTCTGGGCTCTTTCTTTGCCATCCTGGGCGGCTGGGCGCTCGACCGTTTCGGGCCGAAGAAAGTCGTCTTCGTGATGGCGGTCATTACCGGCTTGAGCATGCTTCTCACCAGTCAGACAACAGCCCTGTGGCAAGTCTTCTTTACCTACAGCTTTCTCATGGCGATGGGGAGCGGCGGTATGTATGTCGTCTCCATGTCCACGGTGGCGCGCTGGTTCGATAAGAAGCGCGGCCTGGCCCTGGGTATCGCCAGCTCGGGCGTCGGCACCGGGACGATGCTGATGTCGCCCTACGTCGGTTTTCTCATCGCCCAATTCGGCTGGCGCTATGCCTGTCTCATCGCCGGGCTGACCATCTGGGCGGTGTCCATCCCGCTCTCTTTCCTGCTGAAGGGGTCGCCCTCCGAAATCGGCGCTCTGCCCGATGGCGCCAGGGCGGAGCGGCTTGAGACGGACAACAACGTAAAGGATATCCGGGTCGTGGGGCTTTCTCTGGCGCAGGCGCTCAAGACACGGAGCCTGTGGATAATAATGGCGCTCTGGTTCCTCTTCGGCGCCAGCCTGTTTCTCGTCCTGACTCACCTTGTGCCGTACGTTACCGATATGGGCTATTCCCCAGTGGAGGGCGCTAGTGTCCTCAGCTTCATCGGTGTAGCCAATATCTTTGGTCGTGTCTCGATGGGTGCGGTCTCGGATAGGGGCGGGCGGCGGCTCAGCGCTATTTTTTGTGCCATACTCCAGGCGGGCGCCATCCTCTGGCTCATCTGGGCGAAGGACATGTGGGCTTTCTACTTGTTCGGGCTGGCCTACGGTTTTGGCTACGGGGGGATGACTCCAGGCATGACGGCAATCATCAGCGATAGCTTCGGGCTGGGCCGCATCGGCACAATACTGGGGGTACTTGACGTTGGCTTTGGCACGGGTTCGGCAATAGGTCCCATCGCCGGCGGGATGATTTTCGATGCCAGCGGCGGCTATTTCATTGCCTTCCTATCGAGCGCGGTCGCGATGCTAATAGTAATGCTGCTTGTCGTGCTGATTCGGCGCGAAGTGGACTCGACTAGAACGTAAAGATTTTGGCGGCGAACTCGGCCAGCTTGATGCCGTTGCCCGGCAGTATGCCGAGCAAGAGCACACCCAGGGCGGCGAGCAAGAGGCCCAGTCGCAGCACCGCCGAAGAGGGTACCTTCTCCGGGGAGGCGGCTTCTCCCAGCCACATCACCTTGACCACCCTCAGGTAGTAGTAGGCCGAGATGACACTGTTGATGACAGCGATGATGACCAGCCAGAGCAGGCCGTGCTTCACCGCGGTGGTGAAGATGTAGAACTTGGCCATAAAGCCGGCGGCAGGCGGAATGCCAATCAGGGAAATGAGGCAGAGGGTCAGTGCCAGAGCCACCAGCGGGGCGCGCTTGCCCATGCCGGTGTAGTCGTCAATGAGGTCGCTGCCCAGCTTGTTAGAAATGGTGATGATGGCGATGAAGGCGCCCAGGTTGGTGAAGGCGTAAGCGGTCAGGAAGAAGAGGATACTGCTCCGGCCGGCGATATCCGAGGTTGACGAGATACCCAGCGTGGCCAGACCGACCATCAGGTAGCCCGCCTGGGCAATGCTCGAGTAGCCGAAAAGCCGCTTGATGTTCGATTGGGGAATCGCTGCTACGTTGCCGATAGTCATAGTGATTGCCGCCAGCACGGCGAAGATGATGCCCCAGTTCATACTGAGCCAGGCGTTGCCGAACGCGGCAAAAAACACCCGGATGATGACGGCAAACCCGGCCGCTTTGCTGGCGACGGACAGGTACGCGGTGATGGGGGTGGGGGCGCCCTCATAGACATCGGGCACCCACATCTGGAAGGGGACGGCGGCAATCTTGAAGCCAAAGCCAGCAATGAGCAAGACCATCCCCAGCACCAGGGCGGGGCTATTCACGAGGGTGGACATCGGGACGGCCTGAATAGCTTTAGCAATCTCGCTGAGCTGGGTCTTGCCGGTAAAGCCGAAGACCAGCGCCATACCGTAGAGCAAGATGGCAGAGGATAGCGCCGCCAGCAAAATGTATTTCAGAGAGGCTTCCGTTGACTTAGCGTCCTTGAGGAAGCAGACCAGGGCGCAGAGGGAGATGCTGGTCAGCTCCAGAGCCACGTAAATCGAAATCAGGTCGGCGCTGGCGGCCATCAGCATCATCCCCAGAGTGGCGAGCAGGATGAGGGCGTAGTATTCGCCCTGGAAGTGCACGAACTTATCGACGTAGTCGATTGATGCCAGGATGACCAGGAAAGCGATACCGAGGAAGAGCAGTTTGAAGAAGATGGCGAAGTTATCGGTGGCGAGCATATTGCTGAAGATAGCGGGGATGGTGCCGCCCCACATCGCCAGCGAAACGCCCGCCGAGATGACCAGCGCGGAGAGGCTGACCTGCGCCAGCACCCGCTTTTGCTTGATAAGCGTGTCCGCGATGATGACCACTCCGGCGAAGACCGCCAGCGTCAGTTACGGTATTAATAGCTCAAGATTCACTGCTATCCGCCTAACAACTTAACAATCGGTGAGATACCTAGCTTAAGAACGTCGGTGACCACGGCCGGGTAAATGCCGACGAGCATAATTACCGCCACCAGGGCGAACATATAGACCTTTTCGAGGGCATCCGCGTCTTTAACCTCGTTGTACTTCTCCAGCACGGGCCCGTAGAACACCCGCTGGAGCATCCACAGTATGTAGCCGGCGGTAACGACCACCCCCAGCACCCCGAGGATAGTGTAGAACTGGATGCCAGGCACGGCGGTCGACGTGTAGCTGCCGATGAAGGTGATGAACTCGGCGGCGAAGCCGCTCGTGGTCGGCAGGCCCAGAGATGCCAGCCCGGCGATGGAGAAGACCACAGTAATAATGGGCACCTGTCGTGCCAGGCCGCCGAGGTTGCGCAGGTCGCGCTCGTGGGTGTTGTGCATCACCAGTCCCACCATGGCAAAGAGCAGGCCGGTGACGAGGCCGTGGCTGACCATCTGCAGGGAGGCGCCGACCAGGCTCACCTTGCCAAGGGCAAAGATGCCCAGCAGCACGTAGCCCATGTGGCTGATACTGCTGTAGGCGATGAGCCGCTTGAAGTCGGTCTGGCGCATCGTCACGGCGGCGCCATAGAGCACCCCGATGATTGCCAGAATGACCAGGATAAGGGCATACTGCCGGGCAACATCCGGGAAGAAAGATACGACCCGTATCATCCCATAGCCGCCCATCTTGATGAGCACCCCGGCCAGCATGACGCTGGCGGCAGTGGGGGCATCGGTATGAGCGTCAGGCAGCCAGGTGTGGAGTGGGAAAACAGGCAGTTTGACAGCAAAGGCGGTTAAAATCATGAAGAAGATGGGGGCAGGCCGCATCACCGACTGCACCATCCCCAGGCCCCTGGTGGTAATATCGACCATGCTGAGGCTGCCGGTGGCGAAGTATAGGCTGAGGATGCCCGCCAGCATAAAGGCGCTGCCGAAGAGAGTGTAGATGACGTACTTGGTCGCCGAGTATTCTTTGCGGCCGGCGCCCCAGATGCTGATTAGGAAATACATCGGGATGACCTCAATCTCCCAGAAGATGAAGAAGAGCAACAGGTCGAGGGAGAGGAAGACGCCCAGGATGCTCGTTTCAAGTAGCAACAGCCAGGCGAAGTACTCTCTGGGCCGGAGGTGAATCTTCCAGGAAATCAGCACCGAGAGGAAGCCCAGGAAAGTGGTCAACAGCATCATCGGCAGGCTCAGGCCGTCCACGCCCAGATGGTAGTAGGCTTTGAGCGGGGCAATCCAGAGTACCTTCTCCTCGAACTGGAATAAGCCGGCGGCGGCAGGGGAGCGGTCGAACGTGGCGAAAACAACCGCCGCCAGGACGAACGTGATGAAGGTGAACACCGCCGCTGTCCCGCGGATAACGTTCTCACGCTTCCCCACGACGAAGGCGATGAGGAAGGCCCCCACTATGGGCAAGAACAATATCCAGCTCAGGTAACCCAATTACAACTCCTTAGCCAAAGAAATATATTACGAGAATGATTGCCAGAACACCGATGCCGATGAACATCCCGTACAGCTGCAGCTGACCGGTCTGGGCCTGCCGTACCGCTTTACCGGTAGCGATGGCACTATTGGCGACCCCGTTAACCGCGCCATCAACCACTTTGCTGTCGAATAACTGCAGGCTGGCGAAGAGGCCGTTAAGCAGGACCTTGCGCACGATGATGTCTTCGTACAGCTCGTCGAGCCAGTATTTGTGAGAGAACAGCGTGTAGAGGGGCTTGAAGGCGCTGCCGACTTTCTCCGCGGAGACCCACTTCTTGCCGTACATCGCGTAAGCCAGGAAGATGCCCGACCCGGCGGTCAGCAGGGAGACCCAGGGTAGGGTGTGGGAGAAGATGCCAATGAACCCATCCATAAAGTCCCTGGTCTCGCCGTGGCCCATAAGCGCGCCGAAAGCGCCGTTAACATTCCACAGCCCGGAGAAAATCGCCAGCACTGCCAGCAGTAGCATCGGCCCGACCATCACCCAGGGCGACTCGTGGAGGTGGACTTTGCCGTGTCCGTCCTTCACAGGTGAAGGATGACTGCTGTGACTGCCGTGCCCGCCCTTCACAGGTGAAGGGCGGCTGGAGTGACCGCCTTGACCTTCCTTGGCCGCCCCGCCGCGATACTCGCCGGTGAAGGTCATAAACAGGGCGCGGAAGATGTAGAAGGCGGTCATGAAAACCGTTATCATTACCAGGATGAACAGGCCTCGCTGGTGGTCCCAGGTAAAGGCAAGGATTTCGTCCTTGCTCCAAAAGCCGGAGAGCGGCCAGATGCCGGCCAGGCTCAGCGCGGCGACGGTAAATGTTCCAAACGTCCAGGGCATCGCCTTTCTCAGCCCGCCCATCAATCTCATATCGAAAGTGCCGGTGGTGTGGTTGACACTGCCCGCACCGAGGAAAAGGAGGGCTTTGAAGAAGGCGTGGTTGAAGAGGTGGAAGATGCCCACCGCCACCCCGCCCACCGATAGCCCCAGCATCATGTAGCCGAGCTGGCTGATGGTGGAGTAAGCCACCACTCGTTTAATATCATTCATCACCAGGCCCATCGACGCGGCGAAGATAGCGGTGAAAGCGCCGATTGTCGCCACCGTGGTTAGGGCTTGCGGGGAGTGCTCGAATAGCGGGAACGTCCGCGCCACGAGGAAGACGCCGGCGGCGACCATTGTGGCGGCATGGATGAGGGCGCTGACCGGGGTGGGGCCTTCCATCGCGTCGGGCAACCAGACGTGGAGCGGGAACTGGGCTGATTTACCCGCCGCGCCGGCAAAGATGCCGATGGCTGCCCAGGTGAGCGTCGTCCCTGCCAGTGTGCCAGCAATTGCCAGACCGCGCAATTGTTCGATATCGAAAGTCCCGGTATTGGCGAAGAGGAGCAAAATGCCCGCCAGGAAACCGAAGTCGCCGAGGCGGGTGACGATAAAGGCTTTCTTCGCCGCGTTTGCCGCCGAAGGTTTATGGAACCAGAAGCCAATCAGTAGATAGGAGCACAGGCCGACCATCTCCCAGAAGACAAAGAGGAAGAGCAGGTTGTCCGCCATCACCAGGCCAATCATCGAGGCGGTGAACAGGGACATAAAGGCATAGTAGCGGTGGTAACCGGGGTCGCCGGCCATATAGCCCTGCGAGTAAATCTGCACCATCAGGCTGACAATGGTCACGACGATGAGCATCACCGCCGTCAGCGAGTCCATTATCAGCCCGATGTGGATACTGACGCCGTCCTCAATCACCATCCAGTTGATATCCGGGATTTCCAGCTTGTGCTCCGGGGCGCCCATCACCGCCGTCAGCGCCCAGATGGAGAGCGCCAGCGAGCCGGCAAGCGCCGTAATGGTGATGTAGCCGGCTACCTTCGACTCCTTCCTGACGAATGGCCGGACGAAAAACGAGATAATGATGAAGGAGAAGACCGGCAGCAGGAAGATGAGCCAGATTAGTTGATGCGGCATTATAGCTTCCTTAACACATCCTCGATAACGTGGACTTTATCTCTGGGCACCTGGACAGAATACGTGGCGAACTCCTGCCCGATGGGCAAGCCGGCGCTGGGCCAGATGCGGGTGGGAATGCCTTCGCCCTCGAAGAGCTCTTTCCACATCTCGGCGAGCATCAGGTTGTTCACCTTCTTGATTTCAATCCACATGTTCTCTTCTAGCTCTCGGTGAGGTTCTCGCCTCACTCCCTTTAGCGGTATTGTTTGACTCTGTTTTCTAATCTACCTTACAGCTACGCCCAAAAAGTACGGCCAGGCCACGATACCCAGTAGTATCTTCCACCATATCAGGTTAGTGTAGCCAATCGTGAACAGCCAG
>JBGOXU010000053.1:0-7114 GCA_041479305.1 Dehalococcoidia bacterium | reverse complement strand
TAAACTAAACGACGAAGCAATCCGCCCACCCGTGGTTCACGGATTGCTTCGCTTCGCTCGCAATGACAATCCAGTAGACAAAGGCGATTGACCATGGAACCTGGCTACATTGCACTATTCAAATCAGGGGAGCTGGTGCGGCGGGCGGAGCGACTGGAGTCCCGCCTCCGTTCCTGCGACATCTGCCCACGCGACTGCAAGGTCAACCGCCTGGAGAACGAGCGGGGGTACTGTCACACCGGCTATTTGCCCATCGTCTCATCGGTCTGTGCCCACCGCGGGGAGGAGCCGGCGATTTCCGGGAGCCGTGGGTCGGGGACTATCTTTTTCGGCAACTGCAATATGCGCTGCGCCTACTGCCAGAACTACCAGATAAGCCAGGACCATAAGGCGCAGGAGTCGAAGACGGTTGATTTTCACACTCTCGCGGAGCGTATGCTTTACGTCCAGAACGAGCTGGACTGTCACAACATCAACCTGGTCTCGCCGTCGCACGTGGTGCCGCAGATTGTCCGCGCCCTGCTGGAAGCGGCGCCGATGGGACTGCGCATCCCGCTTGTCTACAACACCAGCGGCTACGACTCGGTGGAAATCATCAGGGAGCTTGACGGCATCGTCGATATCTACCTGCCCGACCTGCGCTATGCCTCGAACAAGTGGGCGCTGAAGCTCTCCGGCGCGCCCGACTACGTGCAAAACGCCCGCGCCGCTATCAAAGAAATGTGCCGGCAGGTCGGCGATTTGACGCTGGATGAGAATGGAGTGGCTCAAAGAGGGCTGATTGTGCGCCTACTCATTCTACCCAATCGACTGGCGGGCATCGAGGAGTCGCTGAAGTGGCTGGTGAATGAGGTCTCGCCCACCGTCACGGCGAGCGTTATGGCACAGTATTATCCCACCCACCGCGCGCCAAAGATGCCGCTCCTATCGAGGAAAATAACGGAGATAGAATACTATGAGGTCGTCGACCTGCTGGACGAGCTGGGGGTAGAGAACGGGTGGATGCAGGAGCTGGATGCCCCGGAAAGCTACTTGCCTGATTTCAATCGGGAAGGGCACCCATTTGAGCCGGCCGTGGGCAGGCCGGACTAGTTCTTTCGCTTCCGGTTCACCCAGTCGAAACGGATTTTCTTGCCGCTCCGCTTGTCTTTCTGGCTCTTATTGACGTTTTCCAGAAAGGTCTTCAGGTCAGTCTTGGGTTTCTGCGGTTTTTCCGGCATTGTCATTCCTTGTTCAGCGTAATCAAGGCTATTGTAGCACATTCAGGAGCGGGGAGGCAATTCTCACGTTTGTGGTATGATTTGTTAGTATCGTGTCGTTGGAGGAGGTAGTGAAATGTTGGAGAAAGACTGGGCTTCACCAGAAGACTTTGCGGCTCTCTTTCAGTATCTTTGGTATCGTGATTTTCCGATTGACGAAATCTCCATAGGAGCGCACAGAGCAGACTGGACGCATCACATTGGGATTGTTGTGCATAACATAGCTAACCTCTTCGGTTTCGTGGCCAGGTTTGAAACAGGTGGTAAGACAGACGCAGTGTTGCGAAGCAGAGACGGAGATGAAATAGCGTTGGAATGGGAATGGGGTGATGTGCAGAGTGAACTGAACGGACTGCGAAGCCGTGAAGCGTGGCATCCGAAGGAGGTCAGTGAGAAGACACTCAAGTATGCCGTACTTGTGACATATGAATCTGAAAGAGAATCGGGTCGTGTCCTCAAACAGGTAGAGGATGAGTGGTGGAAGGAGCCCCGTCCGTCATATCCCTTGTTGCTTGTTCTTGTGAGTTTCAAGGGCGTCAAAAGAAAGGAATTCTCGTCAAAGCGTGCATTTTCTAGCGTCACAATGTTCCTTTTTGATAAAGATGGGACCAAGCCACTTCGTTCCGCGCCGGCTTTCCCCCGGAAAGTGCGGGGGACGCGCTGGAGCACGGACTCCAATTGAATACGTCCAATCAAAGGTGTTACACTTATGAGTAAGTATGTCTTATTCGGTGACTCCGGAGAGCTTTGACGGCCTCACTTCATACTGGCAAAACTCAGAAAATCGATTGAAGTGGGGCTGCGTTTTTGTCCTGCCCGCCTGGCTCGAGGTCTGGTGGCGCCATTTCCAGCCCACGACCGAGCTTTATCTGCGGGCAGTAAGAGAAGACTCGCAAATCATCGGCATTGCGCCGCTACAGGTAAAAGATGGCAAGGCCAGCTTCGTCGGCAGCGCTGATGTCTGCGACTATCTCGACTTTGTTATTGCCCCGGGTCGCGAAAAGGACTTCTTCAGCGTCCTGCTCGACGACCTCAAAAAGAAAGGCATCACCTCGCTGGAGCTGAACCCCTTACGACCCGACTCCGCCGTGATGACCGTTCTCCTCGATATGGCGAAGGGAGTCGGCTATGAAACATCGTGCCAACAGGAAGCGGTCTCGCTGGAGCTTGATTTGCCGAAGACCTGGGAAGAGTATCTCAACCGGCTCTCCAAGAAACAGCGCCACGAGGTGCGGCGCAAGCTGAGACGTCTGGCCGAGGAAGGCGATGCCAGCTACCGCTGTGTCAAGCCGGAAGGGGACCCCGGCGGCTATATGGACGCCTTCGTCCGCCTCTTCACCCTGAGCAAGAAGGAAGAAAAAGCCCGCTTCATGAGCAATAATATGGAGACCTACTTCCGGTCGCTGGCGGCGGCAATGGCGAAAATCGGCATACTGAGGTTTGGCATCCTGGAGGTGGGTAAAGAGCCGGCGGCGATGATTATGGGCTTCGACCATAACGATACGATGTATCTCTATAACTCGGCCTACGACCCGAAGTACGATTACCTGAGCGTCGGCCTGCTGTCCAAAATTCTCTGCATCAAGGAGAGTATCGAGAGCGGCCGGAAGACGTGGGACTTCCTCAAGGGCGGTGAGCGCTACAAGTATGATACGGGCGGCAACGAAATTCCAATTTCTAATTGTCGTATAATATTAAAGTAAGGCTTTCAAAAGGGGAGTCCAAATGAGAGGGGCGAAGCCCCGTTTGTGACTTAGAGTTTAGGATTTAGAATTTTCCATCCAATGGGGGTGAGGTAAATAGTCAGCGAGAATTCAATCAGGGACAGGCATCTCAAAATCGCCATGCTCAGCGCCCACAGCTGCCCGATGGGGAGGCTGGGAGCCAAAGACACTGGCGGCATGAGCGTCTATATCCTCGAGCTGGCGCGGGAGCTGGGCAAGCGCGGGCACCTCGTGGACATCTATACGCGTCTTCATGACCCCTCTGACGGACAGATTATCGAGTTGGGGGAGAATGTCAGGCTTATCCATTTGCGGGCTGGAGAGGACGGCGAGATTCACAAGCTGGCGGTCTATCCCCACCTCCCCGGCTTCGCCTGCCACCTGGAAGACTTCCGCAAAGACAGCGGCATCCGCTACGATTTGATTCACAGCCACTACTGGCTCTCAGCGTGGGCGGGCAGATTCCTGCAGGTGTGGTGGGATGTCCCGCACCTCACGATGTTCCATACCGTCGGCGCCATCAAGAACGCCATCGGCATCGGCGAAAGCGAGCCGGAGCTACGCATCAAGACGGAAAGGTGCATCATCGAAAACAGCCAGCGCATCATCGTCGCCACCGGGCGGGAAAAGGGCGACCTGGTGCGGCACTGCGGCGCCTCTCCTGATGGCATCAGCGTCATCCCCTGCGGCGTCAATATGGAACTCTTCCGGCCGGTCGACCGCGAAGTTGCCCGGCATGAGCTTGGCTTTGCAGGCGACGAAAAGCATGTCCTGTTTGTGGGCCGCATTGAGCCGCTCAAAGGTGTCGATAGACTGCTCAAGGCGATGGCCCGCCTGAACGACCCGAAGGTCAGACTCTGGATTATCGGCGGCGACGAGAGAAGCCGCCAGGAAGTGGAGCGACTTCAGAAATTCACTCACGAACTCAACATTCAAGGCTCAGTCAATTTTCTCGGGCTGGTGAGGCAGTCGGAGTTGCCGCAATTTTACAGCGCCGCGGATGTCTCCGTCATTCCTTCTCACTACGAGAGCTTCGGGCTGGTGGTGCTCGAATCGCTGGCCTGCGGCACGCCGGTGGTGGCGGCGGATGTGGGAGGCGCCCGGAGCATCATTCGCCAGGGCAAGACGGGCTACGTCGTCTCGGGCAACGCGCCGTACCTGCTGGCGCCGAAAATCGAACGTATTCTATCGCGACCTCAGCCCAATGCTGAGTCGATTAACTCGATGCGGGCATCAATCGCCCGCTACAGCTGGTCGAATATTGCCACGGCGATGGTGGCGGAGTACCGCGCCGTCATCGAGGCATATTCGGCTCAACACGCGGGCATGGTCTCGTTACGCACCTGATTTGAAGGGAGGTTTCCTGTGGCTGTCAAGAAAGCTGATATTCTGGTGGTCACCGCCCATCCCGATGATGCGGAGTTCGGGGCGTCGGGCACCATCGCCAAATGGATAAAGGAAGGCAAACAGGTCGTTTACATTGTCTGCACCGATGGCGAAAAAGGCACCGAAGATGTGAGCCTCAAGCCCGAGGCGCTCGCCGCGCTCCGGAAGAAGGAACAGCGGGCGGCAGCCAAAGTGCTCGGGGTCCGCGAAGTGGTCTTTCTGGGCTACCCCGATGGCGGCCTGGAGGATTGCCATGAGCTGCGCCGCGACATCGTGGGCCACATCCGCAGGTACCGGCCGGACATTGTTTTGACCGCTAACCCTTATCGGCGGTACATCTGGCACCGCGACCACCGGATTAGCGGCGTCGTCACGCTGGATGCGGTCTACCCGTTCGCGCGAAATGGCCCGTCCTATCCGGAGTTGATTCAGGAAGGCCTTAAACCGCACAGCGTGAAACATATCTACCTGTGGGGCGCCATCGACGACATTAACTACCGCTCCGATATCACCAGCACATTCGATATCAAACTGGCGGCGCTCAAATGCCATAAGAGCCAGGTGGGCGATAAGTTCGATTGGGTGGAAAAGCGGATGAGGGATTGGGCGAAGGAGATGGCCAAGGGACAGGCTTTCAAGCTGGCGGAAGCCTTCCACCACGAAGAGATAATGTGGTAGGTGGAGACAACGATGAAACGTATCTGGGCTCCCTGGCGTGTCGAGTACATCCGGATGGAGAAGCCCAAGGGCTGTATCCTCTGTGGCAAACCGAAAGAGAGCAACGACGAAGCGAACTACATACTATACCGGGGCAAGCACAACTACGTCATGCTGAATCTCTACCCCTATAATCCGGGCCACCTGATGGTGGCTCCTTACCGACACCTCGCCACTCCGGAAGACCTGACCGCCGCCGAGCGCAATGAGCATTTTGCGATTGTCGCCAGAAGTGTTAAGGTCTTGAAGTCAGTGTTCAAATCCGACGGCTTAAACATCGGTATGAACGTGGGGAAAGTGGCCGGCGCGGGAATCGACGACCATTTCCACACTCACATCGTGCCGCGCTGGGCGGGCGATACCAACTTCATGCCCATCCTGGCCGATACTAAGGTCGTCTCGGAAGGCCTGGCGGAGACTTATAAGAAGCTGGCGGGGAAGTTTTAATGCTGTCATTCTGAGGGAGCACATTCGCTTCGCTCAGTGTAAACTAAGCGACCGAAGAATCCGCCTGAGGCGGACCCTTCGCTGCGCTCAGGGTGCCAAGAGAAAGTGAGCCTGACCTCAAACGCCCAGTTTTTTCGCCAGTTCGCGGAAATCAATAGCGTACACGTCTATCCACGGCTCATTACCGTAGTCTCCGCCCTTTTTCGTGCCCCACTCCTTTGGCCTCGGCACGAATGCCAGCTTCATTCCGACGGCGCGGGCACCCTGCAGGTCAGGCTTGTGCGCAGCGACCATCATGACCTGGTTCGCCGGCAGACCGAGCAGGTCGGCGGCCATCTGGTAGACCCCGGGTTCAGGCTTGTAGCTCTTGACCAGCTCGGATGACAGGACGCAGTCCCAGGGTAAACCGGCATTCTTAGCCATGTTGGTAAGGAGCGCCATGTTCCCGTTAGAGAGAGTGGTAAGTAGGTATGCCTTACGCATCCGTTTCATTCCGCTTGTCGCATCCGACCAGGGCTTGAGGCGATGCCAGACTCGATTCAGGTGGTCCTTTTCCGCTTCACTGAGACCTTCGATGCCAAATCTGGTCAACAATTCGTCCAGCATGCGGCGGTGCAGTTGGTCGGCGTTCATCCAGGGCAGTTCCCCGCGCCGCACTTTAGCCGTTGCTTCCAGATAGCCTTCCGTCCGCCAGGTGTCGGCGAACTTAGCCCAGTCTGCCTTAAATCCTCGGGCTTTTCCCAGTTGCTCCAACTCCCGGATAACCGTGCCCCGCCAGTCGACCACCGTGCCGAAGACATCGAAAGCGAGCGCTTTTATGGTAGATAAGTCCATATTTCCTCCTCCGCTTTCACTTTATCTAATTCAAGCGTACCAAATAACAGGAATGAATTGTCATTGCGAGGAGCACATTCGCTTCGCTCAGTGTAAACTAAGTGACGAAGCAATCCGTCCAAAACGGGGGAGCTACGGATTGCTTCGCCCCCGATTCCATCGGGGCTCGCAATGACGGGCACTTTCATTTTAGGATGATGTGTCAAAGTTTAATACGTTTGTATTAGAACGGGCAAGTGCCGGTGGGGCAGCCGCCAGCGCTTTGAAGACGGCATCTTCTATCTTCCTGGCGTCAAACGAAACGATGGAACCATCTCGCTTGCGAATCTGGGCAATTTTCACTTTACTCATCGTTGCCATCCGTGCCCGAAATCAGCTTATCTTTGGTCATAGTATCTTTTCATCACTGCCGCACGGCAACAGGGGCAGTGTTTTGCGGTGTGATTTCGCTTAGCTATACCTCTAAGTAGAAGTCTAGCACCCAGAGCTGGCGCTGTAAATACAATGACATCTACTAGGAGTCAAACAAAACAAAGAGAACCCATTATCAAAAAAGCTTACTAACCTAACCCAACTTTCTCCGTTATATATAGCAGGCAACAACGAAAACGAGACAAAACAGACCGAAGGGAGGTGAAAAGCTTGAGTTTTAAGAGTCCCGTCAAAGTTCTCCTGGGCGGACTGGCCCTGGTGGCACTGCTGTCCGTATCCTTATTTGGCTGTGCGACCGGCAGCGCTCCCGAGCCC
>JBGOXU010000052.1:0-7120 GCA_041479305.1 Dehalococcoidia bacterium | reverse complement strand
TCCGGGCAGCCGTAGGAGTAAATGGTGGTGCGCATATCCATAATGGACGGGATGGAGCCGTAGATTATGGGGGCACCCGGGTTCTTCAGTTGCAGGACGACGAGCTGGCTCAGGACCTCGGCATTGGCGATGGCCAGGCAGCCGGCGAAGGTGGCCGGAGTGGTGGCGCCCGCCATCGGCATACCGTAGACGACGCAGGGAATGCCCTTCTCGGCGCAGAGCAGGCTCTTCTCCATCGCATCTTTGCCGTGTACCAACGGGCTGACCGGCTCGCAGGAGCCGACGAAGAAAGGCTTCTCTTTGAACTTCTTTTCGCCGCCGGCGACAATCTCGCACAGGGCGAACATCTCGCTCAGGCTCTGGGCATCGTTGATTTCGCCCATGATTGGCTTGGCGGTATTGAGAATGGTCTGAAGCAGAGAGACTTTATCGGTGATGGCGGCGGGGAGGGTGGGATTGACCGTGCCGAGGAGAACCCATTCGACGTTGGGCAGAGCGTCAATCAGGCGCGCCATGTCGGCGATGTCTGCCACGTAGCAGGTGCGCTCGCGCTTGCTGAAAGGGTCGCGGTAGGTCGGCAAATCGGGGATGGAGCCGAAGTGGCTGCCCGTCCTCCCATTGAGCACAATGGACGGCTCGCCATCCCGACTGTACATCGTGACCATCTTAGGGGCTTTGCGGATGGCGTCCTCGACCATATGGGCGGGGATTCTGACGCGGTCGGGATTGGAGACATCCAGCCCGGCCTCCGCCAGAATATCCAGGGCTTCCTTAGCCTCGAAAGCCGCCCCGCCACGCTCCAGAAGCTGGAGCGTGGCATCGTGGATTTCCGCTATCTGGCTATCCGACAAAATCCTAAAGTGGGGCCGCCTGAAATCGCACTGCATATTGACTCCTTCTCCCTTCGGGCAGAAAATCTATGAGCTTAATTCTACTTGCCGAGTGCTTAGAAGTCAAATCCTTTGCGCTTGACAACGGGACGAGTATATGGAACACTATAGGTATAGATATTGCGTAATACTATGTGGAGAAAACGGTGGCAAAGAAAGTAATCCAGGTCCCGGTTGATGAAGAGCTACTGAAAGAGCTGGACAGGTTCTGCGCCGGTAAGCGGAGGAGCCGCTCGGAGTTGATTCGCCGCGCCTGTCAGAGCTACCTGGACCAGGTTGAGCGGGAAGAGCTTGACCGGCGCTACCAGCAGGGATACGCGAAGGTGCCGGAAGAGCCTGAGGTAGGAGAGAGCCAGGCGGCTATCAGCGGTGAAGTCTTGCCCGGGGAGTCCTGGTAAATGCGCCGTGGAGAAGTGTGGTGGGCGGAGTTGCCCCCTCCCACTGGACGGCGTCCTGTTGTGCTGCTATCAAGAGACGCCGCCTACCCTGTCCGCACCTCAGTCACCGTAGCGCCGATAACACGCACCATCCGCGATATACCCGTCGAAGTTTCCCTGGGCAAAGAGGACGGGATGCCCGTCCCTTGCGTGGTGAACACGGACGACATCTTGACCATACCAAAAGCCAGACTGACCGAGAGACTCGGCAATCTGCCGGCAGAGAAAATGCGAGCCGTAGCTAAAGCCATCGTCTTCGCCCTCGACCTGAAGGTTTAGGCCAAATGTCCCGCCACTCTTTTGACGCCCACGCCCGCAAGTACGACACCTGGTATGACACGGAGCCGGGCCGGACCCTCTTCGCGATGGAAGTCGATTGCCTGCGCCCGTTCATCGACGGCGACCGGCCGTGGCTGGAGGTGGGAGTGGGGTCGGGTCGGTTCGCCCGGGCGCTGGGCACAAAGTACGGCGTTGACCCTTCCCGACCGCTCCTGGAGATAGCCAAATCGAGAGGCATTCAGGTGGTGCAGGGCGTCGGTGAGAAATTACCTTTCCGCAGCGGGGTGCTTACCGGCGTCCTGATGGCGCTCGCGCTCTGCTTTGTGAAAGACCCGGAGAGAGTGTTGCGGGAAGCCGGGCGAGTCCTCAGGCCGGGCAGGCGGCTGGCGCTGGGCATAATTCTCAAAGAAAGCCCATGGGCTGACTATTACGCCCGACTGGGCAGAGAGGGACACCGCATCTACCGCAACGCGCGATTCTATTCCCGGGCCGAGGTCGAAACGATGCTGGGGAGGGCGGGGTTCGGGGATTTGGCTTACCGTTCCGCGCTGACTCAGCCGCCGGGGCTGACCCGCTACCCGCCGGAGAGTCCGGTCGATGGCTACCGACAGGACGCCGGCTTCACCGCCATCAAAGCTCTCAAGCAATAGCCCCACAAAAGGAAAAAAACCCCGATTACATCGGGGTTGCCTCTCGTTCTCCTCGAAATTCAAACCGATTTGCCGGTCAGTCTTTCGCCTTGGAAGCAACCTCCGTTTTGGTCTTCTCCGGCGCTTCTTTGGTGGCTGCCGTGGAATCATCCTTCTGGCCGTTGCCTTTGCCCTTGCCGTCCTTACGGTGGTCAGTCACGTAGAACCCGCTGCCTTTGAAAATGATAGGCACCGGCACGAACACCCGCCGGGCACTGCCCTGACAACGCGGGCAACTGGTAACGGGACTATCGCTAAAGCTCTGCCTCAAGTCAAATCGGCAGGAGCAAGTCTCGCATTCGTATTCATAAACAGGCATAGGCCAATAACTACCTCCTCAACCGGACAAACTAGGCTAACTTGGACGCATGCTTCCACTGCGTCCCTTCCTTGGTCCAGACGATGGCGCCGCACCTCGAGCAGACAAAACGGGTCGCGTTGGCGGCAGTCTGCTCCTTGCAATTCACCAGCTTCTGGCAGGTCGGGCAGTAGACCTTTTTGACACACAGCTTCATAGCCAGGCTCCTTTCGTGATTCGGCGGGGAAGCTGTGTGCTCCCCCAGCTATAAGGGTACTCGATTACTCTTCGTCTTTCAAGTTAGCTTCAGCAGTGACTCTCGGTGATTCACCCTGCATCTGCCTCTGTTTACGCGCCTCGTCAATGTTCACCAGTTCGCTATGATAGCCGCACTGGAGGCACTGCACGAACCAGCCATACTCATCCCGATTAATATAGACATCGCCGTTACACCGGGCGCAGCCTCTCAATTTCCACATGACCAATCACCTCCTTCCCCTACAACGGGCCTAACGTGTCCCCAGAATCCCAAGTAGCTCGTCGACCATCTCGGCGAGTCGTTCTTCCAACTTCACAGCGGCGCCGCCGGAGACCATTTCCTGCTGCATACCAAGCACTTTAGCCCTCAGCTTCAGCGCCAGCTCCACACCCGCCAGATTGAGACCACCATTATCGACCAGACGTTTAATCATCTTCAGGCGCTCAATATCCTCATCAGAGTACCGGCGGCAGGAATGGTTGCGGGACGGCGTCAGGAAACCGGCGCGCTCGTACTTACGGAGGGTCTGGGGATGCATTCCCGTAAGCATCGAAGCCACCTGCATCACGTAGACGCCTTCATTCTTCATGGCACCGCCTTCACCACGTACTCCAGAACTTGACACAACTAACATTATACTACTTGACACAACCACTGTCAACCTCGTTGACAATAGCTGTCATCCGCTCCAAAATAACAAATGGTAATAGTAGCACAAACGGGCGACTATTTTCAACAATGCCGGAAAAATATGCGGCGACGGGGCTTCTCGATGCTTTGTCCGGCATCTCAGCTCACCCAACGCCGATGAGAGTACTATAAATCGTTATCGGCGGTGGTCACGCTAATCTCAACAGAACCCGCTATCATGGTCCTTCCTTGGAAGGATGGCAATCTCAAGAGAAAATATGTTGAGATTGCTTCGCTGCGCTCGCAATGACAGCGTGTGGGGTGGGAGAGACTGCTTTTCCTTCCTCGGAAGGCTCGCAGTGACAATCAGACAGAAACTAGAGCTTGATGGGCAGTTTGCCGTATTTGTCAATCAGTTCCGCCACACGGCCCACCCGCTCGATGCTGCCGTCAAAGGGCAGGTTGTCCCCCATCCCCACGATGAACCGGTAGCCCGGCGCCATCTCCTGGAACATACTCTTGATGAAATCGTCAAAGTCTTTGTTGCGGTACATCGGCTCAAAGAGGATGGACGGGATGCCGCCCCAGATGGTTACGTTCTCGCCGAACTGTTCACGGAACTCCTTCATCGGGACGCGGGTCTGGGGAGCCGGCGTGACCGCCTCAGCAACGTCTATCTTCGTCTCTTTGAACATCGGGTTCAGCCGCCGCATCTCGCCATCGACGTGCGCCATCGCCAGCCGGCCGTGGGAATGGAGGAAATCGCAGGTCTCATGGAACCAGGGGATGAAGTACTTGCGGAACACCGGCGTGTGGATATCATCGCTCCAGTTGGCGCAGATGTTGAAGATTTCCAAATCCGACTTTATTGCCAGCTTCAGCTTGCGCCGCTCGAGGCCTTTCATCACCTCGATGAGCGACTCGACCTCGGCGGGACGGTCAGCCATCTCGTAGAAGAAGACCTCGTAGCCCAGGATTTCTCGCATCACCCGCTGGATGGGCGACCAGAACGTGGCGCCTGTCGCCACCAGCCCGTCCTCCCCCACCTCCGCCTCCATTTTGTCATAGGCGGCAAAGTCATCCGCCGGAATGGTGTGCTCGAAGACGTACCTGATGACCGAGTAGTCCTTGACGCTCTTAAATAGCTTCTCCATCTCGTACTTGACCAGGACGCCTTCCGAGGTGTCCAGAATCTCTTTCTTCGAGATGATGCCGATGGGTGTGCGGTACTCGGTGGAGATGTAGGGCGGCTCGGTCTTTTCGATGACTTCCATATCAAGGTACTTCTCTGTGACAATGGCGTAACCGCGGAACATAATCCCCGCCCCCTGGTCGCGGAGGATGTCCAGCAGGCTCCAGCCCTGGTATTTCTGTGGCAGGGTGCCGTGGGCTTTATGGTAGCCGTACCACAGGTCGATACGCGCCGCGTAGGCGAGTTTGTCCGTTTTCTGGCCGCGCGCCGCCGCCAGAATCCGCTCGCGATTTGTCATTGTCATTAAGCGCCTCCCCGCTGGACCAGCTTCCTGCAGACGGGAATCGCTTCGCCGCCGTCGCGGGCATGGGCATCCGCGCCGATAAACCTGGCGAACTCCGCGGTGACCGGCGCCCCACCTACAATCACCTTGACCCTGGAACGCAGTCCGGCTTTTTCCAGGTCCTTGATTGTCTGACCCATCGTCGGCATGGTGGTGGTCAGCAGGGCCGATAGCCCCAGAATATCGGCTTTTTTCTCCCGCACGGCGTCGACGAACTGCCGGGCCGACACGTTGAGGCCCAAGTCGTAGACCTCGAAGCCGCTGCCGCCGAGGAAGGTGGCGACGACGTTCTTGCCGATGTCGTGCATATCACCCTGGACGGTGCCGATGACCACCCTGCCGAGCGTAGGCAGGCCGCTTTTTGCAAGGAGTGGTTGTAGCACTTCCAGCGCCGACTTCATTGCCCGCGCCGCCATCAGCATATCGGGCAGGAAGTACTCGCCGCTGGAGAACTTCTCCCCCACGGTCATCATCCCCAGCTGAAGTCCTTTCGTAATGATTTCCTCCGGGTTAATACCGGTGTTGACTGCCTCCGTCGCGCACTGGACGGCTTTATCACGGTCACCGGAGATAACTGCTTTGATTAGAGACGATAGGTCAGACATTGACTACCTCCTACTCTAGATAGAGACCGTTCTCATCTGTCATTCTCTGGTCAAGCCAGAGAATCCAGACTCTCATCCCCTCCCCCTGGATTCCAGCTTCCGCTGGAATGACACTGTGGGTCGGACTGCTTCCCCTTCTCTGGAAGGGTCGCAATGACAACTCATGTATCATAATTCTAAGCCTTCATACTACTCTTGGTACAACCCGTGCTCTTTAATATAGCGCGCCACGGCTGCGGGAACAAGGTCGTCAAAGGGCAGGTTCTGGCGCACCCGCACCCGGATGTCCGTGGCGCTGATATCCACACAGGGCTCGGTCATAAAGATAACACGACGGGAGACGCCCGGAACGCTTTTCGCCATCGGCTTGAGGTCGGGGCGGGGATAGCCGGGGCGGTGCACGGCGACGAGGGTGCAGAGCCGGATTAAACGCGACGCGTCGTGCCAGCGGGGCAGGGTTGCCAGGCTGTCCCAGCCCAGAATGAAGAATAGCTCCGCGTCCTCGCCCATCTTGCGCCGCAGTTCCTTGACGGTGTCAACCGTGTAGGACGGACCGGCGCGCTCGAGCTCGGCGTCCGAAATCTTGAAGTACGGCTTACCGGCGAGAGCCAGTCTCAGCATCGCCAGCCGGTGTTGCGCCGGCGAAATCGGCCAGTCCGCTTTCAGCCAGGGCTGACCGGCGGGAACAAAGATGATTTCGGCCAGGTTGAGCTGGTCTTTTACCGCCTCGGCGATGACGAGATGGCCGCTATGGATGGGGTCGAAGGTGCCGCCGAAAATGCCGGCCCTCATCTACGTCCACTCCCATTCCAGGCTGCCGCAGCGCACTTTGTTCCCCGGCTTGATGCCGGCCTTTTCCAGCGCTTTGTCCACGCCGAGACGCTTGAACCGCTTCTTGAGTTCCAGGGTTATTTCCGCGCTCGTCGCGCCGCGCAGCATCGTCACACGCTCCAGGCTAGGCGCCTCTACAACGAAGACCTCGCCTTCCTTACGCACCCGGCCGCCGCGGACTCTGGGCTGGGGACGGAAAACCGCCTGCGGCGCCTTAGGCAAAGCTTCCTGGATGGTCTTGATTTCTTTGAGCTTCCCGGCGACCACTTTCAAGAGATTATCGATGCCTTCCTTCATCTCCGCGGAGATGAAGATGACATCAACGCCGGCCTCGACAAAAGCCGCCTCGATTTCCTTCGTCCTCTCCCTGACCTCAGACAGGTCTATCTTGTTGATAACGACCACCTGCGGCTTCTCCGCCAGGGAGGAATCGAACATAGCCAGCTCGTTATTCACCCGTATCATATCGTCCACCGGCGACTGCGACCCGCCATCGATTAAATGGACGAACATCTTGGTGCGCATAGCGTGGCGCAGGAAATCGTGCCCGAGTCCCCGCCCCAGGTGTGCCCCCTCAATCAGCCCCGGAATCTCCGCCGTAATGAAGCTCAGGTCGCCCACCTTCACCACCCCCAGCACCGGCTCGAGGGTGGTGAAGGGATAACTG
>JBGOXU010000051.1:0-7170 GCA_041479305.1 Dehalococcoidia bacterium | reverse complement strand
CTTGGGATTCTTCGCTCTGCTCAGAATGACAAATAGAATGAGATTGCCACGTCGCTTAGTTTACACTGAGCGAAGCGAATGTGCTCCTCGCAATGACAGTTCTTTATTTAGTACGCTTGAATCAGTACTTTGACGCGCCGATTTCTTCCATCTTGCCGGTGACCATAAAGACGACGCGTTCGCCGATATTGGTCACGCGGTCGGCACTGCGCTCCAGGTTATGGGCGACCCAGATAAGACGAGTCGCCCTGGTTATTGTCCGGCTGTCCTCCGCCATAAAAGTGATAAGCTCGCGGAAGACCTGGTCGTAAATGGCGTCAATTTCGTCGTCCTCTTTGGCGATTTGCCGGGCGGCGGTCAAAGGGCTGGAGACATCCGCGCTTACCGCCACCACCGAAAACGCCATCCGGTTCTTCTGACTGCCCCTACTTCAGGTGTGAGGTATCGTTCAGTGTGATGAGCCGCGCCCGGCCGTCCCTGACGTGGACGACACTCAGCGACGCATTGAAGACGTCAAACCGGCGGTAAATGCTGGTGGGGGCGCCGAGGGCATAAATGGCCGCCACTTTGACCACGACCTCGTGGGAGACAATGGCGACCGTCTTGCCGGCGCTGGCCGCGGCGATTTTCTCGAACGTGCGGATGACGCGTTCGACCACCTGTTGGAAGCTCTCCCCACCGGGCACGACGACATCGGTGGGGTCGGTGCGCCACTGCTTCCAGACCTCGGGCCAGCCGCGGGCAATTTCATCGATGTGCAGACTTTGCCAGTCGCCCAACTGCATTTCAATAAGGTCCTGCACCACCTCGGTCTTCAACTGGTGCGGCTCGGCAACGGGCAAGGCCGTGTTGTAGGCCCGTTTCAGGGGGCTGGAGTATATGGCGCTAATGGCCATATCGGAAAGCCGCGCCGATAGCTTCCGCACCTGGGCATAGCCTTCCTGGTCCAGGTCTTCGTTCGACCAGCCCATATAGTAGCCATCGATATTGGAGCTGGTCTGGCCGTGGCGCACCAGAAGGATGGTTGTTGTCATCAGTACCTCCGCTGAAAACGCTCAGAACAATCGCCAGTCGCGCAGGCCCTGCTGGATAACCGCCAGGTACTCTTTGGAGGGCTGGCCTTCCTCGATTTGTCCGGCTTTGATATAGGTTATGGCTTCAATCGCCTCGTCGTCCTCACCAAAGACGATGACCTTGAGTCGATTGTAGTTCTGCGGGTAGCCCTCGAATCTATCGAGCTTCCGGAGACACTGCTCCGAAATCTCGTAGACGGCGCCCCGCACCCGGTCGCCCCGTGAGGCTTTGATGCTGGCCACCGCTCCCTTCCACTGCCGCGACCAACCGACGAAGATGAGCTTGTAGTTGGGCAGGACGGCGGTGAAGAGCGGCTTGCTGTCCGGACAGCGCTCCTGCATTTGTTTCTTATTCAGGTTGGAGCCATAGGCAAAATAGCGCATCTTATTCAACTCACAATTTGTCCCGTGACAGTATCACTGACATCTAATTCAAACGTATTAGAATTTAATTCATCACCATAAACAAAAGTGCCTGTCATTGCGGACCCTTCGCTCCGTTTACACTGAACATAGTGAATGTGCTCAGGGTGACAGGGAGGTCTCTTTTCCAGGGAGAGGGGAATAAGGGGGTGAGGTCATCTGGTTTCACTCTTGTCTCCCTGACCGGGAGCCGGCGCCGTCTGTCAGCAACCCGGCTCGCCGGGATGGCCGCAACAGCTCTGTCCTTTACTCATCTTGATGAAGTTGTTGCGGAAAAGCAGATAGATTTTGCGGTGAAGCGGCATAAGGGTCGAAAGATTGGTGAAGAAAGCGCGCAAGCCCGGCATTGCTCAAACTCCTCGTGTCTAATATTACAACTTTGCCACGAATATAGCTAGGGTGGAAGCCGTGAAAAAATCGCGGAGACCCGTCTCTTTCCCACTTATTGACACGTCTCCCAAACCGATATAGTATTGGAATGAGGGTCTCCAATTCCTTTCGGCTGCCCGGTTACGGGAAGGAGGTGGTTCAGATGGAGAGAACCGTTGTTCTCCTCATGGCCGGTGGTATCGGCGAAAGACTCCAACCTTTGACCAAAGAACGGGCCAAAGCCGCCGTTCCTTTTGCCGGTAAGTTCCGCCTCATCGATTTCACGCTCAGCAATTGCATCAACTCCGGCGTCCGTCAGATTTACGTCCTCACCCAGTACCGCTCCTGGTCGCTCCAGAGACATATCCAGGAAGGCTGGAGCATCTCCAGCTCCGGCCTGGGCGACTTCATTTACCCGATGCCGGCTCAGCAGAAGGTGGGCGCGGTCTGGTATAGCGGCACGGCCGATGCCGTGCGCCAGAACCTCGACCTGGTCCGGAACAAGGGCTTTGACCATGTTCTCATCCTCTCCGGCGACCACGTTTACAAGATGCACTATCTCCAGTTGCTCGATTACCACAGGCGAAAAAAGGCCGGACTCACCATCTCGGCCATCCGGGTGAGAAAGGAGCATGCCGCCGGGCGGTTTGGAGTCATTGAAGTGGACCGGGACAACCGGATGATTGGCTTTGAAGAGAAGCCGGCCGAGCCAAAGATGATGCCGGATGAGCCGGACTACGCTCTGGCTTCAATGGGCGTCTACGTCTTCGAGACCCAGGCGCTTATCGAAGCGCTTCAGGGTACGGAAGACGATTTCGGCAAAGAGGTCATTCCGCGGATGAGAAGCAAAGACTACGACATCTTCGTCTACGATTACCAGAATGAGAACCGCATCCAGGACTTCGTCATCCAGGTGGTGGATGGTCGCCGACGCAAAGTCCTCGTCGAGCGGACGCCTGATTCCGGCTACTGGCGGGACGTCGGCACCATCGACCAATACTACGAGGCGAGCATGGAACTGGTCGGCATCGACCCAATGTTCAACCTCTACGGCGAGAAATGGACGCTGAGGACTTACCAGAGGCCCCTCCCACCCAGCAAATGCGTCCTCGGCGGCAAGACGCCGGAATCAATTGTCTGCGATGGCTGTATCACCAGCGGCGGGACGGTGTGGAACTCCATACTCTCGCCCGGGGTTATCGTTGAAAGAGATGCCTCCGTCGAGCAATCGATAGTCTTCGATGACGTCAACATCGAGCCGGGCGCTCGTGTCCGCCGCGCTATCATCGATAAGGAAGCCCGGATTCTAGCCGGCGCCAGCGTGGGCTACGATGCCGAAGCCGACCGGAAGCGGGGGTGCACCATCGCTGATTCCGGTATCGTCGTCGTGCCGCGGGCGCTGGTCATCGCCCCGGCTTAGCAGGAAGGAATCGAGTTCACGGCGCAGGACCAGCCCGGTTTCTGGGAGAGCCGAGGATACCACAGCCACGGCGACCCGTGGCTTGAGGAGCGGTACGGCTAGACCTCGTATTTGCTCTCTTCGTTGATGGGCCGCCATTTGCCCCAGGAGAAGAGCCTGGGGAAGAAGACCTTGCGCAGTTCCTCGACGGTGAACAGCAACCCACCGGCGATGAGAATGATGTCCCAGTCGGCAAGGCTCAGCGGCACCGTCCTGAAAGCCATCTGCAGGAAGGGCACGTAGACCACCGCCATCTGCAGCAGGATGGCAATCGAAATCGATATTATCAACCACTTGTTGCGGAACATGCCCAGTTTGAAGGTAGTATACTCATCACTGCGGGCGTTGAAGGCGCGGAACCACTCGAAGGTGACCATGGTGCAGAAGGTAACCGTGCGCGCTTCTGCCAGGCTCATCCTCGCCTGAGCCCAGTTGAAGACCAGGAACACGCCCACACCCATCAGTGTTGCCATGAACAGGATACGGAGGAGCATCCCCGGAAAAAGCAGCCCTACCTGGGGGTGGCGGGGCGGCTGCTTCAGCTCATCGCCAAATTTGGGTTCCAGCCCCAGCGGTATGTCTACGGCGGTGTCCGTGACCAGGTTATTCCAGATGATTTGCACCGGCAGCATCGGCACCTGCCCGACGAAGAATACGGAGAGCGTCAGGGCAATCAGCTCGCCCAGGTTGGTGCTCAGCAGGAAGAAAACGCAGTTGCGCAGTCGATTGAAGATAGCCCGGCCTTCTTCCACCGCCGCCACCACCGAGGCGAAATTGTCATCGGCCAGAACCATATCGGCGGCTTCCTTAGCGACATCCGTGCCGGTAATGCCCATCGCGATGCCGATATTCGCCGCCTTGAGCGCCGGGGCGTCATTGACGCCATCGCCGGTCATCGCCACCACTTCGCCGCGACTCTTCAGAGCGTTGACGATTTTCAGCTTGTGCAAAGGCTCGATACGGGCGAAGACCGAGATATTTTCGATTTCCTTCTTGAGTTCTTCGTCGGACATCTTCGCCAGTTCGGCGCCGGTGACCGCTTCGCCCCTGGGCAGGTCCAGCTCCCGCGCGATAGCCTCCGCAGTCACTTTGTGGTCGCCGGTGACCATAACCACTCTGATGCCGGCCTCGTGGCAGAGGCGTACCGCTTCTTTGACCTCCTGGCGCGGCGGGTCGGCCATACCCACCAGCCCCACAAACACCAGACGCCCCCGCAGGTCTTCATCCTTCAGACCCTCGTGCTCCGGTGGTAACTCCGTGTAGGCGATGGCGATAACCCGCATCGCCTCCTGAGCTATCGACAAGTTGGCCGCCATAATGGTCTGAACATCATCAGGCGTGATGGGCACCGCCCGGCCGTCTTTGAAGATGGAGGCTGTCTGGTTCAGCAGGCGCTCCACCGCGCCCTTGACGTAAGCCACCTTTCCCCCGTCGCGGGGATGGAGCGTGGCCATATATTGTTTCTCACTCTGGAAGGGGATTTCGTCCAGCCGCAGGAATGCCAGCTCCAGCTTCTCTTTGACCATCCCGGCTTTCGCCGCCGCCACCACCAGGGCGCCTTCGGTGGGGTCGCCGAAGATATTGCAGGTGTCACCCTCGCAGGTGAGCAAAGCGTCATTGCAGAGAGCGCCAATCCTGAGTAGCAAAGCCAGGGTCGGCTCTTTCCCAGGAGTGATAGCCTGCCCCTGGCGGCGGAACTCGCCCACCGGCTCGTAGCCCTGGCCGGTGACCTCAACCACCTGGCCATCGGCGTAGACGCGCTGCACGGTCATCTCGTTCATCGTCAGCGTGCCGGTCTTGTCCGAGCAGATGACCGTGGCCGCACCCAGCGTCTCTACCGCCACCAGCTTGCGGATGATGGCGTTGCGGCGCGCCATCGCCCGCATACCGATTGCCAGAACAACAGTAACTACCGCCGGCAAGCCTTCCGGAATTGCCGAGACCGCCGCCGCCACGGCCAGCAGGAACATATCGAGCAGGCCCAACCCCTTGAGCACGCCCACCAGTATCAGGACGGCGACTATGCTCAGAAAAAGGATGATAATATAGCGGCTGAGCTTACTGATGCTCTTTTGCAGGGGGGTCTGCTCCGGCTTGATTTCCTGAATTGCCGTGGCGATTTTTCCAATCTCGGTCGACATACCGGTCTGCACGGCGATGGCGGTCGCCCGCCCGTAAGTGACGATGGTGCCAGAATAGACCAGGTTCTTTCTCTCCGCCACCAGCACCTCGCCGGAGAGGGTCTCGGAGTGCTTGTCCGCCGGCATCGATTCGCCGGTGAGCATGGCCTCATTGACCTTGAGATTGGAGACCTCGATAAGCCGGGCATCAGACGGGACTTTATCGCCCGTCTCCAGGCTGAAAATGTCTCCGGGGACAATCTCACGCGCCGGAATGAGCGCCATCTTGCCGTCGCGCCGGACCCGTGCCCTGGGCGCGGCCATCCGCACCAGCGCTTCCATCGCTTTCTCGGCGCGGGTCTCCTGGATGAAGCCGATGGTGGCGTTCAGCAAAAGCACGCCCATAATGACGCCGGCATCCAAAATGTGCTGCAAAACCGCGGAAATTATCGCCGCGATGAGGAGGACATAGATGAGTGGGCTGAGAAACTGGCTCAGAAAGACAATAATCGGCGAGGTCTTCTTTTTACCCTTGAGCTCGTTGTAGCTGTACTGGTGCAGGCGGGCCGCCGCTTCGGCTTCACTGAGGCCGGGGCGATTGGACTTCAGCTCGCGCAGGACTTCATCCGGGCTGAGGTTGTGCCAGTTTTTGTCCATAGCGTACTGCCAGCGAGGCTACGCCCGGGATTCCTGACGGCAGAAGCGGATGATTTCGGCGAAGTTGTTGACGCGGGTGAGATTATTGGTCTCCAGGAAGCCGTCATAAGTCAGGCTAATCCACGGCTTCTGGTAGATGGCGCTGAACTTCTCTGACATCGCCGCCACGATGCCGCCGGGCATGCACCCGTGGGGCATTACCGAGATGACGCCGGCAAAATGAGGCGACTCCAGCCACTCCACCCCACTTCCGATGCTCAGCACCGCCTCACTGCCGCAGCGCGGGGAGAGATGCTCGGCGGACTTTTCCAGAATCGCGGCGGTGGAAGGCTCCCTGCCGTTCAACGCGCCCTGATAGCAAGACTCTATCTTGTGCTCATCATACTCCTGGACACGCTTGCGGATGTAGCTCTTGACCATTTTCTTCAGAGCGCGGTTCTTGACCGCGTCCTCGAGGTTGCGGTAGGCCGTGTACTTAATCCACTCGCCCATCGGCGAGACAACCACTTCCAGCCCCGCCGCCTCGCACACCTTGACCAAATTGTTGTTGCTGAACTTGTTGGTGCGCAGGAAAATCTCGCCGTTAATGCCGACGAGGAGTCGCTTGGGCAGGCTGGTATCTATTAGCGCCGTGAAGTCGGCAACCGCCTGACGCTGGACATCGGCGTAGATTTCTTTCCGGCGGATGCAGTCGGCGATACGCCCCAGGTAAACCTCAAAGAGCTTCTCCGCCTCGCCCTTCACTTTTTCATAGGGCCGCGTGCGCCAGAGCAACTTCTCCAGGCAATCGATAGCGACGACGCCCTTCCAGGCAAGCCGCTCGAACTCGGTGCCCAGATTCAAATCGCGGTAGGCATTGTTAGAGTTGGTGCTGCGGATGGGCAGGTTGAAGCCGATGTCCTTGAGCACCAGGCCCTGCTCGATGGCGTACTTGCCCAGCCGGCACGGACCGTAGGAGCCGGACATAAAGCCTTCCGCGTTCTTGAAGTCGGTGCCGCTTTCATAGAAGGCGCGCATAAACCCGCCCAGCGTCACCCGGTAGGGCAGGCACTCCGTGCCCGTGGTCACT
>JBGOXU010000050.1:0-7171 GCA_041479305.1 Dehalococcoidia bacterium | reverse complement strand
GGCGGCAAGGTCGAAAACACCGGGTATTTCCCGGTAGTTCATTTTTAGCACGGTGCAGTTGATGGCGCTGAGAAGCCCAGCTTCAGCACAGCGTCGAGCCGCGGCCACCGCCTTCTTAAAACTGCTGCCCGCTCTGATAGCCTCGTAGGTGGCGGCGGTGGCGCCATCGATGCTAATCATCACTTTGACGTCGAGTTCGCGGAGACGGCTGAGGACGGTATCAGTCAGCAGAAGGCCATTGCTAATCAGGTGGACATCGAGGTCCTTATTGCGCAGCGCCGTCAGCAGGTCGAACAGGTCGGTCCGGAGCAATGGCTCGCCGCCCTCAATAATGACCCAGCCCGGCTTGAGGGCGGCGATTTCCTCGACCAGCCGCATCGCCCTATCGCGCCTGAGGTCGCCGGCGACCATGCCGCGGCAGTGCCGGCAGGTTAGATTGCAGTTTTCCGTAATGGCCCAGTCCACCAGATATGGAGTCTTCGTCACCCGTGCCCCCCTGAAGTAGTTGACACCCCGGCAAATTGTATTCTTCAGAATATCTCTTTTGGGCAACCAAAGTCAATTGCTGGGTCCGATGGAATACGTGGGACTCTGGCAGGCACCGGGCATAATTCCTGGAAACGTTTGCTTGAGGAAATCAGGAGGCGGAAACGTCCAAAAAAGCAAAGGCGCAGCTACACCGCAAGAACAATTGACGGCCGGCAAGCTACCGCTAGCTCTTGGTGACGGTCAGGACGAAGCTGTTCTCCCATTCCCGCTCAAAGCCAGGCCGCCAGCTGGCGCAGTTGCTTCGCGCTCATGTTGCCGCAGGCGGTCTTCACCCACAAGGCATACATATCTTTGTCCCTGAGCTTGACTACCCCGCGACTCCTGAGTTCCTCAACACTTTTCCGGTCGACGACCATAACCACTCTCCCGAAGACTATTGTTAACTAAGTTGATGTTTTTAGTATACTTCAGGCGGAACAGGTTTGTCAAGAGGGCTATCTACCCGTTTCCGTAGGGACAAAGTGGCGGATATTGTGGGGTGTTCCCCGCCCCGACCACAAGGCTTCCCCAGGCCCGGGAAGACCGGGCTGTTGTGTCAGTAGCGCGACAGGAGTAAAATATCTAGCGAAGCAAATCGGGCTGACGCCACCACGAAGGAGAGTCTATGTCCGTTTTTTCACTCGATGGCAAGCTCGCGGTTAGTCGTCTTTCTCTCTCCTAGTATTACGGCGATAAGGGGCTTCAGCTATGGCACACAATAATTTGCTCTGGAACCCTTCCGAGGAACGCAAGCGACAGGCCAATCTCACCCGCTTCATGGACTTTGCCAATCGCGAATGCGGGCTGAGGCTCAGGTCTTATTTCGACCTGTACCAGTGGTCTATCGATAGAATACCGGACTTCTGGGCGGCGGTCTGGCAGTTTATGCCGGTCATCGCCTCAAAGCAGTATGACGCGGTGGTTGATGACCTGGACAGGCTGCCCGGAGCGAAGTGGTTCCCCGGGGCTCGACTGAACTTCGCTGAGAACCTGCTGCGAAACCGCGACGAACGCACGGCCTTCATTTTCCGGGGCGAGACCCGGAAATCGGCCCGGATGACCTACCACGAGCTTTATCAGCAGGTCGGACAACTGGCCAAATCTCTTCGTGAAATGGGCATCGCTCCCGGCGACCGTGTCGTCGCCTATATGCCCAATCTGATGGAGACCGCCATCGCCATGCTCGCCGCCACCGCGGTGGGCGCCATCTGGTCGTCGTGCGCCACCGACCTCGGTCCGCAGGCGGTGCTCGACCGTTTCGGGCAGGTGACGCCGAAGGTTCTGTTCACCGTGGACGGCTACCACTACAAGGGAGGAGTCTTCAGCACCCTGACCAATGCCGCCGAGATTGCCGGGGGAAACCCTTCACTGGAAAAAGTCGTTGTCGTCCCTTACGCTAGCGAGAACCCTGACATCGGCAATATCACCGGGTCGGTACTGTGGCAGGACTTTTTGAGCAAAAAGGTACCGGCTGAGATTGAATTTGAGCAGTTGCCTTTCGACCATCCGGCGCTGATTATGTTTTCCTCGGGGACAACCGGCAAACCCAAGTGCATCGTCCAGTCGGGCGGCGGCGTCCTCATCAATCATCTCAAGGAGCTGGTGCTGCATTGCGACCTGAAGCGGGAGGATACCATCTTCTACATCACCACCTGCAGCTGGATGATGTGGAACTGGATGCTCAGCTCTCTGGTTACCGGCGCCGCCATTGTGCTGTTTGACGGCAACCCGACCTACCCTGACACCAGCGCTATGTGGCAGTTAGCCCAGGAGGAAAAGGTTTCCATTTTCGGCACCAGCGCCGCTTATATCAACTACCTGAAAAGCCAGGGACTTCAGCCGGCTAAGGACTACGACCTCTCCTCATTGCGCGAAATATGCCAGACCGGCTCGGCGCTTTCCGCGGAGGGCTTCAAATACGTCTACCAGAGCATCAAGAAAGACCTGCATTTCAACTCCCTTTCCGGCGGCACCGAGATTAACGGCTGCTTCGCCATCGGCAATCCGACTCTGCCCGTCTACGCCGGGGAGCTTCAGGGGCCGGGTCTGGGGATGAAAATGAAGTGCTACGATGAAAAAAGTAAGCCGGTGGTGGACCAGACCGGCGAGCTTGTTTGCGAGGCGCCCGCTCCCTCGATGCCTCTCTACTTCTGGAACGATGCCCGCGGGGAAAAATATCGCGAGGCTTACTTCAACGTCTATCCCAACGTGTGGCGTCACGGCGACTACATTAAAGTCCACAGCGATACCGGCGGAATCACCTTCTTCGGCCGCTCGGATGCCGTGCTGAAGCCGTCTGGAGTCCGCATCGGCACCTCGGAAATCTATAACCAGGTGGAGAAATTGCCGGAGATTGCCGATAGTCTGGCCATCGGCCAGGACTGGAAAGGCGACCAGCGCGTCATCCTTTTCGTCCGGCTGGCGGAAGGGCATACTCTGACCGAAGAACTGCAGAGCAAGATTAAGAAAGTCCTGCGCCAGAACGCTTCTCCGCGCCACGTTCCGGCCAAAATCATCCAGGTGCCGGAAATCCCCTATACCCACAACATGAAGAAAGTGGAAATAGCCGTCACCAATATCATCCACGGCCGGCCGGTCTTGAACCGGGACTCGTTATCCAACCCAAAGTCGCTGGACTATTACGAGAAGGTCCTGCCTTTACTATCGCAGGAGTAGTCGCCGGCAAACAGGATAGTCCGGAACCGCTCGTCATCTGCTGTTGCTCCCCACCTCCCGTCTTAGACCTTGCTTAGACCTTGACCGGTTCTTTCTCCACCTCGTCCCGGGCGCACTTGAGCAGGGCTTCGGCGCCCATCAGCATCGGTTCGCCGCCACTACCGAGCATTGCCGCCAGCTCCCTGACGCGCGCTTTCTCGTTCAAGAGGAGCGCCGAGGTAACCGCCCGCCCGCCGGAGATATGCTTGGCGATGCGGTACTGTTCGGTGCCAAAGCAAGCCACCTGGGGCAAGTGGGTGATGCAGATTACCTGCCGCTTGTGTGCTAGCGCCGCCAGCTTCCGGCCCACCGTCTGCGCATTCCTGCCGCCAATGCCGGCATCAATCTCATCAAAGATTAGAGTGGGCACCAGGTCGGCCTGGCGCAGAGCGCTTTTCAGTGCCAGCATAAAGCGACAGGTCTCCCCGCCAGAGGCAATGAAGACCAGCGGCTTGGGCGGCTCGCCGGGGTTAGTGCTCGCCAGGAACTGCACCCGGTCAATCCCGCTCTGGGTGAAGGCACAGGCGCCCTGGCCAAAAGGCAGGCCATCCTGCGCTTCCTCGCGCACGATTTTTATATCAAATTTAGCCCCTTTCATTGCCAGGTCGGCAAGCTCTTCATTGACCTGCTCCGTGAGCTTCCGGGCCGTCTTCTCCCTGGCGCGGGACAATTCAGCCGCCAGATAACCGGCTTCCTTCCTCAGCTCCTGGCACTGCGCCTGTAGATGGCGGCGGCGCTCGTCCTGCGACTGAATCGAAAGAAGCTCTTTTCTAGTGGTCTCGGCGAACTCGATGACTTTTTCCAGCGTGGGCCCATACTTCTGCTTCAGGCGGTGCAGGAGGTCGAGCCTCTTCTCCACCTCCCGGATACGTTCCGGGTTATCTTCCACCGATTCGACATACTGGTTGATGCTCTTGGCCGTCTCTTCAATCTGGGCGGCGGCCGATTCCAGGGCTTCGACATGCCCGTTCAGCGCCGGGTTAATTGAGCTGACGCCGCGCAGGGTTTTGATTGCCTGGTGAATGAGCGCGGTCGCGGATGGGTCATCGGCGTACAGCGTGTTGCCGACCACATAGCCGGCTTCTTTGAGTTCCTGCACGCGCTGGAGAATCTGCCATTCCTTCTGCAGGGACTCGCCCTCGCCGACCTCAATACCAGCACTATCGATTTCCGCCACCTGGAACTCCATAAGCTCGCGTTGCTGTTGCGATTGCTGTCCGTAACCGGCTTTCATCTCCTCGCTGGCCTGCCGGAGCTGGGCAATTTTCCGGCCGACCTCAGTACGCCGGTCATCCAGCCCAGCGAAGCTATCGAGCAGTTCCAGCTGACTCTGGGGATTGAGGAGGGACATGTGCTCCATCTGACTGTGAATATCGATGAGGAAATGCCCGATTTGTCTCAACAAAGACACCGGTACCGCCCGGCCGTTGACCCGCGCGATACCCCGCCCCTGCTCCTGCACCTCCCGGGTCAGGATGAGCGTCCCGTCCGGGTCGATTTCAATGCCGGCTTCTCCAAGCACTACCTTGAGGCCGGAGTCGCCACCATCGAGACTGAACACGCCTTCGATGAAAGCGCCGGATGTTCCATTACGGATGAGGTTGGCGGAAGCCCGCCCGCCCGCCAGCAGGCAGAGGGCATCGACGAGGAGGGATTTGCCGGCGCCCTCATCCCCGCTGAGGACAGTGAAACCCTTGCCAAACTGAAGGCGCACATCGTCAATGGTGGCCAGGTTCTTTGCCTGAAGCTCGATAAGCATTGGATAGCCTCCTTAGTTCACTTTTCTCAGGACGGCAACCACCTTCCCCTGCACCTCCACCTTGTCCGGTTCAACGTAGATTGGGGGCATCGTCTGGTTCGCCGGCTGGAGACGGATGCGACCGGCCTCGCGGTATAATCTCTTCAGTGTCGCCTCGTTGCGGTCGCTCAGCCACGCGGCGACCATCTCGCCGTTATCGGCGGTGTTTTTCGCTTCAAGAATAACAATGTCGCCGTCGTCGACCAGGGCGTCAATCATCGAAGTGCCCTTCACTTTCAAAGCGTAGACCTGTCTTTCCCCGGGAAGCAACTCGGCGGGCACGTCGATGGTTTCGAGGGCGGCGCTGTGCCAGGTCTCATCGGTGGGCACGGCGATGGGCGCACCGGCGGCAATGGTGCCGAGAAGGGGCACCGACCGCGACCGCCGGCCGATGCCCGAGACGTTGATGCCGCGCACCACCTGGGCATCCCTCCTGATATGACCTTCCCGTTCCAGCGCTTTCAGATGGTGGTCAACTACCGACTTGGAGCTGATGCCTATCGCCCGCTGGATTTCGCCGAGGGTGGGCGCGTAACCTCTCTCTTCGACAAAGCTTTTGATGAACTCCAGAATGCTGTTACGGTCGTAAGTTTTCCTCATTGTCACGCTCCTTAGAACTATCGTACTAACACTATAGTAGAACGATGGTTCTATGTCAATAGGGAAAACAGGCCTGGTGTAAAAAAAGTTACGCCAGGGAAGAGTGTGGGTCGACCGAGGGCGAAGATTACAGGTGTTGGTCGATAGCCTGTCTCAGGCCGGTGACGAACCTCTTCAGCTCAGCGAAATCGTCGCTCTTCTCCATGAGCTGGATTATCTTGCTCCCCACAATGACCCCGTCGGCGAGTCGAGCCACCTCCCCGGCCTGCTCCGGCGTGGAGATGCCGAAACCCACGCAGAGAGGCTGGCGGGCGGCACGTCGCACCCGGGCGATGAATTCCTCCAGATTAGCGGCGAGGCTTTGCCTCGCGCCGGTAACGCCGGTGACCGACACTAAGTAGATGAAGCCGCTCGATTTCTGTGCCACCAGCCGAACGCGCTCTTCAGTGCTCGTCGGCGCCAGGAGATAAATTGCGTCAATTCCGTTTTCCCGGCAGGCATCCTCCAGGGGTCCGCCTTCATCGGGCGGCAGGTCGGGTATGATGAGGCAGTCCACGCCCGATTTAGCGCACTCGCGACAAAACTCCTCGACTCCATAGCTGAAGACAGGATTATAATAGGTCATAAAAACGAGGGGCACGCTGACTTTCCGGCTCAACTCTTTGGCCGCATCGAGACATTTCGACACCGTGACGCCGTTCTTCAGCGCCTGGAAGCTCGCCTTCTGGATAGTAACGCCGTCCGCCAGCGGGTCGGAAAAAGGTATCCCCAGCTCGATGATATCGGCGCCGCTTTCAGCGAGAATGAGGACGACCTTCAGCGTGGCTTCAAGGCTGGGATAGCCAACGGTGATATAGGGAATGAGGGCTTTGTGCCCACCGCGAAAAAGCCTGGTGATACGGCTCATACCTTTCCCCCCCGCGCCTGGGAGACGATGTTCATATCCTTATCGCCGCGACCCGATAGATTGACGATGATGATTTGCTCCTTGTCCAGGGAACCGGCCAGCTTGCTGACATAGGCGATAGCGTGCGCTGATTCCAGCGCCGGCGGAATACCCTCGGTGCGGCAGAGGAGTTGAAAGCCTTCCAGCGCTTCCTCATCGGTGATGGCGACGTAGCTGGCGCGCCCGGTCTCTTTCAGATAGCTGTGCTCCGGCCCCACGCCGGGATAGTCCAGTCCCGCCGAGATGCTGTGCGTCTCTCTGATTTGCCCGCCGCTGTCCTGCATAATGAAGGTCTTGGCGCCGTGCAGGACTCCCGGACGGCCCGCCAGAAGCGGCGCGGCATGTTCGCCGGACTCCAGCCCCCGCCCACCCGCCTCCACCCCGATGAGCTTGACTCCTTTGTCTTCAATAAAGGAATGAAAAATGCCCATCGCGTTGCTGCCCCCGCCAACACAGGCGACAATATAGTCCGGCAGGCGGTTGAACCTGTCCAGTATTTGTTGCCGGGTCTCCTTGCCGATTATCGACTGGAAATCGCGCACCATCATCGGATAGGGATACGGACCCACCACCGAGCCAAGCAG
>JBGOXU010000049.1:0-7208 GCA_041479305.1 Dehalococcoidia bacterium | reverse complement strand
AGTGGTCAATGTTTTCACAAGCGCTCAGAGGACAAATCCTTACCCCGCGGCAATGACAACAACGGGCGGAAGGTTAGTCCAGGAAAGTAATACGGGAAGAGGGCCTGTCTTTCTTGACAATCTCGATGCCGGCCTCGCGGAACAGGTCGAGGAAGGAGCTGTCATTATAGGTGCCGAAGCTGACAAATCGTTTGATTTTGGCATTGACTAGCATCTTGGCGCAGAGGACGCAGGGGTTGTGGGTGGCGTAGATGGTTGCCCCCTCGATGCTAACGCCGTGCAGTCCGGCCTGGATGATGACGTTTTGCTCGGCGTGGATGCCGCGGCAGATTTCGTGCCTGGTGCCGGAAGGGATACCCAGCTCGTCGCGCAGACAGCCAAGCTCGAGGCAGTCCCGGGCGCCGGAAGGCGCGCCGTTGTAGCCGGTCGATAGGATGTGCTTGTTCCTCACGGCCACGGCGCCGACGTGATGGCGGCGGCAGGTGGCGCGCTCGGCCACCACCGAGGCTATTTTCAGGAAGTATTCGTCAGCATCGGGTCGGGTCAACTTGCTCATTTCAGTCTGGTAATTGCCTTTCTTACCTGCTGGCGCAGGTCTTTCAGGGTCGATTCGTTGGTGACGGTGAAGTCCGCCATCGCGATGGGGCCGCCCTTATTGGTGTTCTCGATTTCAGCACGGTCGCGGCTGGCGGCTTCTGCCGCGGTCAGGGGACGGTTGGCGCGACCGGCAAGGCGGGCGTACCTCGTTTGGGGCGAGGTCCACACGGCAACGACGTAGAAATTGCCCCTGTATTGACTCTTCAGGAAATTATACTCCTCCCAAGAGTAAAGCCCGTCGATGACGACGTTTGAGTTGTTCAGCGCGGCATCGATGCGGGGCAGACTAAGCCTGGCGTAGGCGGCCATCCCGTGCTCTTGGCGGAGCTGTTCGCGGACATCGCGCTCATTCTTTTCGTTCAGCTCCAGGCCTCGCTTCTTGACCTCAGCGTCGGTAATATCGCCGAACCTGACCCTGGTGAAGCCGTTCTGTTCAAAGACGCGGGCAACCTCTGACTTGCCCGAGCCGGGCATACCGACGACGGCGACGACTTTCATAGGCGTATGAAACCATTATACGAAAGATGCCCGCGGAATAACAAATGTAAGATTTTGAGACTACCCCTTTACATCTTTCGCAAAGCCTTATACAATTCAATGAGGACTATTCGAAAGGGAGGTGCGTCCGGTGAGTATCGAGTGGTTACGCGACCTGGTCATCGTTATCTTTGGTATCGCCTCGACGATTGTCGTTATTATGCTGGCCATAGTGGCTTACAAGCTGTACAAGAAAGTCTTGCCGGTGCTCGCCTCCGTAAAAAGCACGGCTAAGACCGCCGAGGATATATCCTCGTGCGTCCGCGACACGATTGTCACACCGCTGGCTTTTTTTGCTTCGTTTTCCCAGGGACTCGCTCAGGTATTGAAACTGTTCGGTCGATTCACCGGAAGAAAGGAGGGAAGCTAAAATGACGAACGAAAGAGACACCGCAGGGAGTTTTACCATCGGTTTCCTGGTGGGTGCCGCCATTGGCGTAGCCATCGGCTTCCTCTATGCCCCTCGTCCCGGCAAGGAGACTCGCGCCTTCATCATGGAGAAGGCGGAAGAGGTCAAGGAAAAGGCCGCCGAGGTTGCGGAGAAAGCTAAAGAGGCCGCCGCCAAAGCCCGCGAGAAAGTCCAGGAGAGGCTGGGGGTAAAGAAACCCGCCGCCGAATAGTCCGCCCCCTTCGCTGAGCTAATCGATTACATGGGGAAACTCCTGGCCAAACACTGGCGCCTGGCACTTGTTGTGCTGGGTATTGCCGTCATCGCCTGGCTCCTCTATTTGCTGAGAATCGTCATCCTCCCCTTCATTCTCGGACTGGTGATGGCCTATGTTTTGATGCCCATCGTCACCTGGCTGGAGAAGCACCTCCCCAGCCCGAGGGGCTGGCTCCAGTTCCGGCGCACCGCCGCGATTCTTATTGTCTTTCTGGTCCTCGGCGGGCTTATTGCCGCCTTTTCTTACTATATCGTGACGCTGGTGCTGGACATCACTCCCCTCCTCCTCGAGCACGCCCCCTACTTCTTTGCCCAGAGCACACTCAGAATCCAGGAAGCGCTCGAGGTACTCCGCCAGCAGTTGCCACCCGAAGTCCGTACCGAAATCGATAAGGCGCTGGTTAATGCCGGCATCTCTCTGGGCAACCAGGTCCGCGATGCCTTTGCGAGAAGCATTGCCTTCGTGCCCCAGACCTTCACCATCATCCTGGGACTGGGCGCTCTGCCGCTCTTCCTTTTCTACATCCTGAAAGACTCCCGGAGGCTGAAGCACTCATTCGGTGCCGCCCTGCCCGGTAAAATCGGCGAGCACGCCCGCAACATTGGGTCGATTATCGAAAGGGTGCTGGGAAGGTGGATACGGGCGCAGTTGATGCTAGGGCTGATTGTGGGCTACTTCGCCTTCGTCGGGCTGCTCATCCTGGGCATCCCTTACGCTCCGGCGTTAGCCCTGCTGGCCGGCATCGGTGAGATGATTCCGACCCTGGGTCCCTGGATTAGCGGCGGCGTCAGCGCCATCGTCACTCTGGCAATCGCCCCGGACAAAACGCTCTGGGTCATCCTTATCTTTCTGGTCATCCAGCTCTTCGAGAATACCCTGCTTGTCCCCAGGATTCACGGCGCTTACCTCAATATCCACCCCGCCATACTCCTGTTCCTGCTCGTGGTTGGCGCCTACGTTGCTGGCTTCTGGGGGTTGCTTCTCGCCGCCCCCCTCACCGCCACCATCGTGGCGATTGTGAAGTACATCCGGGACTACTACGAGAAGGGAAAGAGCGAGGACTCTGCGGTCTAGCGTTCGAAATAGGTGTTCCAAGAGGGTCATTAACTCCGACGGTATTAAAAGCGAGGCGTCACTAGCCACGACTGTATTAGAAGCGGGGTTCACCCAGAAGGGTTCAGTTCTGGTGACATCACTGGAACCACCCTGAAGGGGATAGATTCGATGATGCCACCGGCACTTCACTCTGCTATAATTAGACCGTGAAAAAGCCCCTCTTGGTCCTCTTTGACGGCAACGCCCTCATCCACCGCGCCTACCACGCCTTCGAGAAAAGCCCCCTCACCGTCCGCAAGACCGGCGAGATTGTCAGCGCCGTCTACGGCTTTGCACTGATGCTCCTCAAGGTCGTCAACGAGCTTCAGCCCACCCACTACGCCGTTACCTTCGATAAGAAAGCGCCCACTTTCCGCCACAAGATTTACGAGCAGTACAAGGCCCATCGGCCCCCCGCCCCGGAGGAGCTGGTCAACCAGATTGAGAAGGTGCGCGAGCTTGTCCGCGCCTTCCACATCCCCATCTTCGAGATGGAAGGTTATGAAGCCGATGACCTCCTCGGCGCTCTCAGTAAGCAAGCGGCGGAAAAGGACATCGATACTATTATTGTAACGGGTGATGCCGATACGATGCAGCTCGTCTCGCCCAAAGTCAAAGTCCTCTACCCCAAACCCCGCAAAAGCTTCAGCGATACCATGCTTTACGATGAAGCCGCCGTCACCGAGAAGTACGGCATCACCGCAAAGCAAATCCCCGACCTCAAAGGCCTGGTCGGCGACCCCTCCGATAATATCCCCGGCGTCCGCGGCATCGGCGATAAGACGGCGGTCAAATTGCTCCAGGAGTTCGCCAGCATCGAGAAAATCTACGAAAACCTGGACAAGGTCACCCCACCCCGCGCCCAGGCCGCCCTGAAGGGGAACGAAGCCGATGCCCGCCGCAGCAAGGAGCTGGCCACCATCGTTACTGATGTGCCTGTTACCCTTAACCTGGAAGAGTGCCGCATCGACCACTTCGACCACGATACCGTGGCCGAGATGTTTCGCGAGCTTGAGTTCACCAGCCTTCTGCCCCGCCTGCGTGACCTGGAAGCCCTCATCCCCGCCGGTACTGACCGGCCCAAAGTCGAGACTAAACCGCCGGAGGGCGACTACCGCATCGTCAACACCGCCGAGACTCTCGATGGACTGGTCAATCGGTTGTCTCAGGCCAGGACATTCGCCCTCGATACTGAGACTGACAGCCTGGACCCGATGACCGCCAACCTCGTCGGGCTGTCTTTTTCGCCGGCCAAAGGCGAGGCCTATTACATACCGGTCGGGCACATTGGCCTGCAGGAAATCCAGCAGCTGCCCCTCCCCCAGGTCATCGAGAAAATCAAGCCCCTCCTTGAAGACGCCAACCTGCCCAAGATTGCCCACAACGGTAAATTCGATATGACCATCCTGGCGGAAAACAACGTCAACGTCAGCAACGTGAGCTTCGATAGTATGGTCGCCGCTTACCTGCTCAACGAAAAGTCGCTCAGCCTGAAGAACCTCGCTTTCAGTCGACTCAACCTGGAAATGGTGCAGATTACCGATATCCTCGGCACGGGTCCCAAACAGCTGGCAATGTCCCAGGTCGAAATCAAGCAGGCCGCCGATTACGCCTGCGCCGATGCCGATATGACCCTGCGCCTCTCCGAGCTCCTGGCCAGCGACCTCCAAAAAGAAGGCTTATGGCAGCTCTTCGCCGAGGTCGAAATGCCGCTCGTGCCGGTCTTACTTGAGATGGAGCGGAACGGCGTCGCCATTGACACCGGACTCCTCAACGAAATGTCGCAACAGCTTGGCGACCAGCTGGCAAAGCTCGAAAAGCAGATTTACGAGTCGGTCGGCCACGAGTTCAATATCAACTCGCCGGCGCAGCTGGGGCCCGTCCTCTTCGAGGAACTAAAGTTGCCCACCACCCGCAAAGGCAAGGGCAAGTACTCCACGGAAGCCGCCGTTTTGGAAGAGCTGCGCGGCACCCACCCCTTGATTGAGCATATCCTGGAATATCGCCAACTCAGCAAGCTCAAGTCGACCTATATCGACGCCCTGCCCAGTCTCATTAACCGCAAGACAGGTCGCCTGCATACCAGCTTCAACCAGACCCGGACGACGACCGGACGGCTCTCTTCCAGCGACCCCAACCTTCAGAACATCCCCATCCGCGGCGACCTGGGCAAGCAGGTGAGGCGGGCTTTCATCGCCCCGCCCGGCTCCCTCCTCCTCGCCGGCGATTACTCCCAGATTGACCTGCGTTCTCTGGCGCATCTTTCCCAGGACCCGGCCCTCCTCAGCGCCTTCCGTAACGACGAGGATATCCACACTGCCACCGCCGCCCTGCTCCTGGGCATCGAGCCGGCGAAGGTAACAGCGGATATGCGGCGGCTCGCCAAGACCGTTAACTTCGGCATCATTTACGGCATGAGCGAGTACGGCCTGGAGCAAGCCACCGAGCTCTCCCGCGAGGAAGCCAGCAAGTTCATCGCCGCCTATTTTGAGAAATATCCCGGAGTCAAAGAGTATCTCCAGGCGACCAAAGACCAGGCGCGGAAGCTGGGCTACGTCCAGACCATTCTGGTCCGACGGCGGTACATCCCGGAAATAAACTCGGCCAACCGCATCATCCGCGAAGCCGCCGAGCGTATGGCAATCAATATGCCCGTGCAGGGCACCTCCGCCGATATTATCAAGGTGGCGATGGTCAACCTCCACCGCGAGATGAGCAATCAAAGGCTAAAGAGCAAAATGATTCTCCAGGTGCACGATGAGCTTGTCTTTGAAGTGCCAGAAAACGAAATCGACACAATGCGGAAAATCGTCCCGGAAATAATGTCCTCTGCCATTCAGCTCGATGTGCCGCTCAAGGTCGACCTCAAGACGGGGAAAAATTGGGGAGAAATGAAATAATTGTAGGGTCGGGTTTCGAAACCCGACCGCCTCTAAACCCAATAATGCATAACGATAAGAGTCTTGAAGAACTGTATCCTCAACGCCGCCGGGTAAGATTACGCAGCTATGATTACTCCTGGCCGGGAGCATACTTCGTAACCATCTGTACGTATGAGAAGCAATGCCTTTTCGGTAATATCGAGAATGGCCTAGTCAACCTGAATGAGTACGGAGAAATCGCCCAGGCATGCTGGAAAGATATCCCCTTTCATTTCCCGGAAATAAGCAATGAGATATTTATAGTCATGCCCAATCATGTTTACGGGATTATAAGTATTCACGGCGTAGATGGGCGGTCGGGTTCGAAACCCGACCCTACGAGCAAGCGACCATTATTTGAAATAGTCCGCGCGTTCAAGACGTATTCGTCACGGAGAATAAACGAACATAGACACTCTCAAGGCACATCAGTGTGGCAACGCAGCTATTATGAACATATAATTCGAAGTGAAAGAGAGTATCACCAAATCGGCGAATATGTCAAATACAATCCGGCCAAATGGGAAACAGACCGCGAAAATCCGAATACCAGGTTGAGAACTCCACCATCACCCTTCGAATACTAGAGAACTTGGGCTTGTGACAAGTCAGGTATACTGTAAAGATAACAAGCAGTCTCGAAAGTCTGACGCAGGGTCTAAGATTTAGAGTAAAGGAAAGAGGATATGCCTGAGCTACCGGAAGTCGAAACCATCAAGAATGAGCTGGCGCCCCACGTCGTCGGCCGCCGCTTCACCAACATTTTCGTATCCTGGAAGAAGCTGGTCAAACAGCCCTCACTCGAAGAGTTCCGCGCGCGACTCATCGGCAAGAAAATTAAGGGACTCAGCCGCCGCGGTAAATACCTCATCTTCCACCTGAACGGTGGCGACCTGCTTATCGCCCACCTCAAAATGAGCGGCGCCCTCCTGGTCAGCCCGGACTCCTCGGCGCCGCCCAGATACACCAACGCCATCCTCGAGCTGGACAAAGGGACAATCTTCTTCCGCGACCCGCGCAAGTTCGGGGCGATGTGGCTCACCCGGGACGAAAAGACTGCCATCCCCAAACTCGGCCCTGAACCTCTTGAACCTGACTTCACCCCGGACGTGCTCGCGGAAAGACTGAAGAAGCACAAAGCGCCCATCAAGGCGGTGCTCATCGACCAGGGTGTCATTGCCGGCGTCGGCAATATGTATGCCGATGAAGCCCTCTTCGCCGCTAAGATTCACCCCCTGCGGCAGTCCGATAGCCTCTCTAAAGGCGAAATCGAATGCCTCCACCATGCCATCCAAGGCGTGCTCCGGGCCGGCATCGAGAGCAAGGGCGCCAGCATCGTCAACTACTATCGACCCAGCGGTGAGCTGGGCACCGCCCACGAGGGGTTCATGGT
>JBGOXU010000048.1:0-7210 GCA_041479305.1 Dehalococcoidia bacterium | reverse complement strand
TGTCTGATGAGATGAAAAAAGAGCGACTGGAACAGCTCAAGGAGCTCGCCGAGGTTGCAGGCTTATGGAGTTAGCGCTCTGTGGATATCCCGCCAGAAGTAGAAATACGAGCGAGCATCAAACCAGGCTCAGTATACTACTTCCGCCACGATGAAATTCCACGTTCACACTATTTTGCTGTCATAAACAAGAATCCCTCTTCTGAGGCCATTATCCTCTTACTGTGTGCGTCTTCTCAAATAGAGAAAAAACGTCTCTGGTATAGTGCATGCCCACCAGAGACGCTGGTAATAGTTAAGCCCGGTCAGTATCGTGATTTCTCGGTTCCCACTGTCATCAACTGCAATAATGTGTTCGAAGTCACTATCCAGCACCTGGTTAAGAAACGCGCAGACGGACTCCTTGAGTTGAGGCCGGATATGAGTATGCCAATTGTTGAGGCTCTGAGACGAGGAGTTTTAGCCAGCCCACTTGTGGAGCTCAGGATAAAGGCAATGCTGCAGTGAGGCAGTCGCCTCTTGAAATTGTTCTGGACTTGTATTACTCTTAGCTCAGGTGTCCTATGTCGCAAGATATGTTTGAAAAACGGTACCAGGAGACATTGAAGCGGGAGGCGCCGCTGGCCACGCGGATGCGCCCCAACAGCCTCCAGACCTTCGTCGGGCAGGAGCACGTCCTCGGTAAGAGCCGCATCCTCCGCAAAGCCATCGAGAGCGGCAAAATCCCCTCGATGATTTTCTGGGGTCCGCCCGGCTGCGGCAAGACCACCCTTGCCAATATCATCGCCACCGGCGCCGGCGCCCACTTCAGCCCGGTCAGCGCCGTCAGCGCCAACGTCGCCGACCTGCGCCGCATTATCGAAGAAGCCAAGGAGCGTCGCAAGTTCAATCTCCAGAAGACCATCCTCTTCATCGATGAGATTCACCGCTTCAACAAGTCCCAGCAGGACGCCGTTCTGCCCTTCGTCGAGGACGGCACCATCATCCTCATCGGCGCCACCACGGAAAACCCGTCATTCGAGGTGACTTCACCGCTCCTGTCGCGCAGTCGGGTTATCCCGCTCAAACCGCTCTCCGGCGAGGAGCTCAAGACCATCGTCAATCGCGCGCTCATGGACAGTCTGCACGGCATCGGCGATTTGAAGGTCGAGCTGGACGATGACGCTTTTGCCCACCTGGTTAGCGCCTCGAACAACGATGCCCGCGTCGCCCTTAACACCCTCGAGATTGCGGCGCAGAACACGCCGCCCGCGAGCGACGGCAAGCGGCACGTGAACCTGGCGGCGATTGAAGACTCCCTCCAGCACCGCGCCCTGCTCTACGACCGCGCCGGCGACCAGCACTTCGACATTATTTCAGCCCTGCACAAATCGATGCGGGGCAGTGACCCGGACGCCGCTCTCTACTGGCTGGCGCGCATGCTCGAAGCCGGGGAAGACCCGCTCTATATCGCCCGTCGCCTGGTGCGATTTGCCTCGGAAGACGTCGGTATGGCCGACCCGCAGGCGCTGGTCATTGCGATGGCGGCACAGCAGGCGGTGCACTTCATCGGTATGCCAGAGGGCAACCTGGCGCTGGCGGAAGCCGTCGTCTACCTCGCCACCGCGCCCAAGAGCAACTCGCTCTACACGGCCTACTCGAAAGTCCAGGAAGAGGTCAAAGAAGGCGCCACCACGTCCGTCCCCCTCCACCTGCGCAACCCGGTCACCGGGGTGATGAAGGACCTGGGCTACGGCAAGGACTACAAGTACGCTCACAACTTCCCCGACCACTTCGTCGAACAGCAGAATTTACCCGATGCGCTCAAGGGTAAGAAGTTCTACACGCCCAGCGAGCAGGGCTACGAGAAGATGGTGCTGGGGCGGCTCAAGGCGTGGTGGGGCCGGAAAGAGAAGCCGGAAGAGAAGCCGGAAGAGAAGCCTGAGAGCAAGGCGGATGGGTAGTCTATGGTGGTGGGTTTCACCCACCCTACGTTCTGGATTCCAGCCTTTAGACTGAACCTTCTGGCTGAAGCCTGCGCTGGAATGATAATTCATGTGAGATTGCGTCGTCGCTAGCGCTCCTCGCAATGACAGCAGTGGGGGGGACTATAGACTGATTTCCCGGGGTTTGACGCGGCACTTCTCCGCGACGATGATTGCCTCAATTTCCTCGACGGCAACGTCCAGCTCCCCCTGCCGATTGAACACAATGTAATCGAAGAGGGCCAACTGTTTGATTTCTTCCTCGGCAATCTTGCTGCGGATGGCGCGGTCAGCGGCGGACTCGGTCTTGCGCTGGTGCAGACGCTCCTTCAACTCCTCGATGGTAGGCGGCGTCAGGAAGATGAATACCGCCTCCGGAATGAGCTTTTTAATGGCCGCGGCGCCCTGGATGTCCACCTTGACGATGGTGTCCCACCCCTCCTCGAGGGCCTCCCGCACCACCTTCCTGGGCACGCCGTACCAGTTGCCGTAGACATTGGCGAACTCCAGAAGTTCGTTATCCTTAATCAGCTCCTGGAATCTTTCCGTGGCGACAAAGTGGTAGTCGATACCGTCCCTTTCGCTGGCGCGGCGGTGGCGGGTGGTCATCGTGGTGATGTACTTGAGGGAGAGGCCCGTCTCTCTCATCCGGCTGAGCACGGCGTCTTTGCCCGCGCCGGAAGGACCGGAGAGGACAATCAGCAGTGGCTTGGACGGGCGGCTGAGGAGGGATTCGCTGCTAAGGCTCATCTTTCTCTTCGGCGAGGTCGAGTCGGGTCGGGAAAGTCCGGGTGGTCGTTAATCGCCCGGCGATGGTCTCCGGGGCGAGCGCCGCCAGGATGACATGCCCGCTATCGACGAAGATGACCACCTTGGTGCGGCGGCCGTTGGTCATATCGATGAGGAGACCCTTGTTGCGGCCTTCCTGGATGACGCGCTTGGTGGGGGCGGAGTTGGGGGACGCCATAGCGATAACGCGGTTCATAGCGACGATATTGCCAAACCCGATGTGGACCAGTTCAACAGTCATATCTCACCCCCCAAAATAGAACAAGCTTCCCTCCACCACATCACCCCCCTGCAACGTTCTGGGAAAATTAGACAAGTGATAGGGTAGCATTGTTCTTGCGCAATGTCAAGGAAAATGAAGATATATTTGCGTCTGGTTGAGGTTGTTATTGTTACCAAAATGAAATATCAGTATGCATCAGAGGGATTTCAAGGCAGTGCCCATCCCCTTCAGGGTGGTTCCAGTGATGTCACCAGAACTGAATCCTTCTGGGTGAACCCCGCTTCTTGCTACATCGTCGTGGCGGGCGAAGTGAAGCAGTCTCAAGTACGGATTTTTCACTGTCCCTTCGCTTCGCTCAGGGTAACAGTTGGAGGAGAGCGTCTGTTGGGTCGGTTTTCTTTTTGCCGGCGGATGTGCTAGAATATCAACTTGAAAGTTCTGACGGGATTTGCTAAGATTAAGCTGTCCTTTAAGAATACTGCACATTAGTCAATAGAAAAAGCCTCCTGGTGATTAGAGCGGAGTGGTCCCACCCGTTCCCATCCCGAACACGGAAGTGAAACGCTCCAGCGCAGACGATACTGAGGGCACACGTCCTTGCGGAAAATATGCCATCGCCAGGGGGCTTTTTTGACCTCTCCGCCTGATTTGTCCTATACTTAGATTAGACACCAGTCTGACCGGGTAGGTGCCTCAGGAGGAAAATGACCAGCCGATTCGAAAAGTTCTCCGAAAGAGCCCGCCGCGTCCTCACTATGGCTCAAGAAGAAGCTCGCCTGATGAACCACAGCTACATCGGCACGGAGCATATTCTGCTCGGTCTGGTGCGGGAGGAAGAGGGGGTGGCGGCCAAAGTCCTCATTAACCTCGGCGTCGGTCTCGGCAAGGTCCGTTCCGCAGTTGAGTTCATCAGCGGCCGCGGCGAAAAGCCAGCCACCGGCGAGACCGGTCTTACCCCTCGAGCCAAGCGAGTCATCGAGCTGGCGATTGATGAAGCCCGCCAGCTGAGCCATAACTACATCGGCACGGAGCATCTCCTCCTCGGTCTATTACGTGAAGGCGAAGGCGTTGCCGCCGGCGTCCTCGATAGCCTCGGTATTACATTGGACAAAGCCCGCGCTGAGGTCAGTCATGTCCTCAGCCAGGGCGCCACCCGCACTAAGGCAGGCCGCGCGGGGAGCCGCACACCGGCGCTCGACCAGCTCGGCATCGACCTGACCCAGAAAGCCCGCGAAGGCAAGCTCGACCCCGTCATCGGGCGGCACAAAGAAATCGAGCGTGTCATCCAGATTCTGAGCCGCCGCACCAAGAACAACCCGGCGTTGGTTGGCGAGCCGGGCGTGGGCAAGACGGCCATCGTGGAGGGACTGGCGCACCGCATCGTTTCCGGCGATGTCCCGGAGACACTGGAAGATAAGCGGCTTATTGCCCTGGACATGGGGTCGCTGGTTGCCGGCACCAAGTACCGCGGCGAATTTGAAGAGCGCATTAAAAAGATTATCGATGAAATCCGCACCGCCGGGAACTGCGTCATCTTCATCGATGAGTTCCATACGATGGTGGGGGCAGGCGCCGCCGAAGGCGCCGTCGATGCCGCCAGTATCCTGAAACCATCGCTGGCGCGCGGCGAACTGCAGTGCATCGGCGCCACCACACTGGACGATTACCGCAAACACGTTGAGCGCGACGCCGCCCTGGAGCGCCGCTTCCAGAAGGTTCTGGTAGAGGAACCTTCCGTGGAAGATACCATTGCCATCCTGCGTGGCATCAAAGAACGCTATGAAGAGCACCATCATCTCACTATCAGTGAGGAAGCCCTGCATGCCGCCGCCACTCTGGCGGCAAGATATATTCCGGACCGCTTCCTGCCGGACAAGGCTATCGACCTCGTGGACGAGGCGTCATCCCGGGTACGCATCAAGTATTTCGCCATGCCGCTGGGATTGAGAGAAGCCAAACAGACGCTGGACGGCATCCGCAAGGAAAAGGCGGCCGCCCTGAAGGAAGACAGCGCCCTGGGCGTGACCCAGTACGAAAGAGCGAGCAAACTGCGCGAGCGTGAGCTTGAGATTGAAGAGACCGTCCGACTGCTCCAGGATAAATGGCACAGCGAGCAGACCGGAGAAAAACCAATCGTGACGGCGGAGAATATTGCCGAAGTGGTCAGCATGTGGATGGGTATTCCCGTTGTCCAGCTGACCAGCGATGAGACCAGCCGCCTGCTTAATATGGAAGAAGTGGTACACCGCCGCATCGTGGGGCAGGACGAGGCAGTCAACACCATCGCCAAAGCTATCCGGCGCGCGCGCGCTGGTCTGAAAGACCCCAGACGTCCCATTGGTAACTTTATCTTCTTGGGTCCGACCGGCGTTGGCAAGACGGAGCTGGTCCGGGCGCTGGCCGAGTTCATGTTCGGCAGCGAGGATACCCTCATCCGACTTGACATGTCCGAGTTTATGGAGAAATTCGCCGTGTCCCGACTCGTCGGGGCGCCCCCGGGCTACGTCGGCTACGAAGAGGGCGGCCAGCTTACCGAGGCAGTACGGCGCAAGTCCTACTGCTGTATCCTGCTTGATGAGATTGAAAAGGCGCATCCGGACGTCTTCAACCTGCTTCTGCAGATTTTCGATAACGGCTACCTGACCGATGCCAAGGGCCGGCGTGTTGACTTCCGCAACAGCATCATCGTGATGACGAGCAACGTGGGCGCCGAGCTTATCCGCAAGGGCACCAGCATTGGCTTTGTCTCACGCACCAGCGATACCAAGACCCGTGAGCAGTCCTACGAGAAGATGAAGGAGAACCTGCTCAACGAGCTGAAGAAGACCTTCCGTCCCGAGTTCCTCAACCGTATCGACGGTATCGTGGTCTTCCATTCGCTGACCAAGGAGCAAATCCGCCAGATTGTCGATATCATGCTCAACGCCGTGACCAAGCAGTTGCAGGAGAAAGAAATCAAGCTTGAGGTAACCGAGGCGGCGAAGGACTTCCTTGGCGAGAAGGGCTATGATGAGGTCTTCGGCGCGCGTCCCCTGCGCCGCGTCATTCAGAATATGGTGGAGGATAAGCTCTCCGAGGCCGTTCTGCGGAGTCAGTTCAAGGTCTTCGAGAAGGTCTACGCGCTGGAAATGGAAATGCCTGAAGTGAGTCCGGCGCTCGAGGAAGCCTTTAAGGGCATCGACGAGGTCTTGGGCCTGGAGCAGGCCGGCAGTCTCCTCCGGCTGTACTGCGCGAAGAGCATCAAGGCGCAACTGGAGAAGATGGTCAAGGATATTACCGGCGCCGAGGTCTCCGTGAAAGTGCACGAGTACGTCTCCAAGGCGGTTATCGATGTTGAAGGCGGCGAGATTGTGCTGAAGACGGATGAGCCAAGCTTGCTGCCGCCTCATGCCGAAATGAAAGCCTTGATGTCGCCAACTAAATAGACTATTATGGTGAACGTTACTTCACCATTCGCGAAGGGCGGGGGGGGGAAAAGTTGACTTCACCGCCCTTTTTGCTGTATAAAAAGCGGGAAAAGGCAGAAGTGAGGGACTGAAAATTGGCACAGGAAATAGTGGAAGTTCCCATTACCGGTAAAATTCTCAGCGTCTCGGTGCAACCGGGCGATAAGGTCAGCGAGGGCGACGTCATTTGTGTGCTGGAATCGATGAAGATGGAGAACCCCATCGTGGCTCCTGTCGGCGGCACGGTGAAAGAAATCAAAGTCAAAGCCGACCAGACCGTAAAACCAGGCGATGTCATCGCCGTAATCGAGTATTAGCTTTGTCCCAGGGCAAGAAATAGACCGCGTTCCCTGACGTAGAGGAGCCTATATTTATGTTGCTTAAATCTCTGGAATTCGCTCTCTTGACTTTCGGCGTTACCATGGTGGTCGCCGCTCTGGTGGCACTCTTAATTAAAGCTATCGCCAACTTTGTGCAAAGGGGAAGCAAGAAGGCAGCCACCGCGAAAACGGGCCAGTCCTAAGGAAATTGGAGACTAGATAAATGCAAATCTTGCAGTTCTTTCAGGGTATCTACACGTTTTTCCTCGTTGAGCCGCAGATAGCGTTCGCCCGACTTTTTCTCATCGCGCTCGGCTTTCTGATTCTCTATCTCAGCTGGAAGCAAATCCTGGAACCCCTCATTATGGTACCCCTCGGCATCGGGATGCTGGCCGTAAACAGCGGCCTGATGGTCTTCGAAGCCGGGAACATTGGCACGCTGTTCATCAACCCCCTTGCCGGTAACATC
>JBGOXU010000047.1:0-7351 GCA_041479305.1 Dehalococcoidia bacterium | reverse complement strand
TTTCATAACGGTGGCAACTGAAAGCCGCCGAACGTGAAACAAGTACAATTCGGAAACTTGAAGTTATGACTTGGATAGCTAGTCCAGGACGACCTGCTCGCCGTAGGCAGGGATGGCCACATTCCAGCCCATCTCCGTTTTAATGAAGTCGGCGAAGGACTGTGCCGCTTTCGGTTCCCCGTGGACGACGAAGAGGCGGCGGGGCGGCTTCTTCAGGGCGGAGAGCCACTGGTGAAGCTCAGACCGGTCGGCGTGGGCGGAAAGCCCGTGAATCTGGTGAATGCCGGCCCGCACCGGGTAGAACTCGCCAAGGATGCGGACCCGCTTGGCACCATCGACGATTTCTCGGCCCAGCGTGCCGATTGCCTGGTAGCCGGTGAACAGGATGGTGCTCTCCGGTCGCGAGATGTTGGTCACTAGGTGGTGCTTGATGCGGCCGCCGGTGCACATCCCCGCCCCGGCAACTATCATTACCGTGCCCTTGATGTGGTTGATGGCCTTGGACTCATCAACGGTGTGCACCATTTTCAGCCCCGGAAAGTCAAAGGGCGATTTTCGCTCCTTCATCAGCCGCGTCATCTCGGTATCGAATAGCTCGGCATGGCTCTTGAAGACTTCAGTCACGCTGACCGCCATCGGGCTATCGAGAAAGACAAGGAGATGCGGAATGCGGTTAGCCATGAGCAGCTGGTTCATATAGTAGAGGATTTCCTGCGCCCGCTCCACGGCGAAGCTGGGCACAACGATATTACCGCCGGCTTTCCAGGTGTAATTGACGCACTCGGCAAGGCTGTCAGCCACGCCTTTGGGGTCCTGGTGCAGCCTATCGCCATAGGTCGACTCGACCAGGATGTAGTCCAGCTGGCGGAATACGCTGGGGTCCTGGAGAATGGGCCGGTCCCGCCGCCCCACGTCCCCGGAAAAGACGATACAGCGCTGTTCGCCTTTTTGCTTGACAGTCACTCTTATCATTGATGAGCCGAGGATATGCCCCGCCTCGTGGAAAGTGGCGGTGACGCCATCACCCAGGGTCACGGTCTCTTCGTATCTCACCGGCGTGAAATATGGGAAGGACGCCTGCGCATCCTGGACGGTGTAAAGGGGGACTTCCGGGTAGGGACTTTTCCGTTTTTCTCTTTCGTGGCGCCTCTTTTTGAACTCAGCGTCCTCTTCCTGCAGGCGGGCGGAATCGAGAAGGACGATTTGGGCGATATCGGAGGTGGCTTTGGTGCAGTAGATGTTGCCGCGGAAACCCTCTTTGACCAGCTTGGGGATGAAGCCGGAGTGGTCGAGGTGGGCGTGGGTGACCAGGACAGCATCGATGCTGCGGGGTAGGATGGGGAAAGGCTCCCAGTTGCGGCCGAGGTACTGTCGCTCCTGATAAAGGCCGCAATCGACCAGGATTCGGGTCTTATTGGCTTCGAGGACATACCGTGAACCGGTGACGTTCCCCGCCGCCCCCAGGAAAGTCAGCTTGATTTCCAGAGTCGTCCCTCCGCGTTATTCTCTATGATACCATCTACTCAAGCGGGAATAAAAGGGTTATAATATCCTTGTGAAGAAAGCGGTCCTTTTTCTCATTCTCGCGCTGGTGTTTGTGGTCGGGTGCGCCTGTCCCTCCAAAGTGCCCGCGCCCAAGCCCGCGCCCGTGCCAACTCCCGGTCCCAAGCCGTCGCTGGTCAGCCCAGAATTCGCGGTCAAGTTGGCTGAGAAGTTTGCTCCGGTAATCTACCTGAAGGGCGAAGGCAAAACCATTGAGAACTACGAACCGGAGCAAATCGAGATTTTTGTCAACGACGCCGTGGTGCGCGATATCCAGAACCCCGGTTTCTCGGCGAAGGCTTCTCTGGCTGGCCTCCTGCAATGGTCAAAGGGCATTTATTATCTCGACCTTGCTAATCTCGCGCCGAAGACGCAGTCGCCGGCCGATTACCGGCTAGCTTACGAAAAAATGGAGGCGCAGTACCAGCCGACTCTCTACGTCCGGGTGCGTGAGGGAGTGGACGGCTATACTGTCGTCCAGGACTGGCTCTTCTACTTTGCCAACGACTGGCGCAACTTCCACGAAGGCGACTGGGAGCTGGTCCAGCTCCATTTTCCGCCGGAGACTCCTGGCAAGCTGTTGGAAGACCAGACTCTGCCCGTTTTCATGGCGCTCTCCCAGCACCAGTACGGCCAGCAGATGCCCTGGAGCGATATGGTGGCGAAGTCGCTCGTGGAAGGGACTCACCCGGTCGTCTACGTCGCCCGCGGGTCGCACGCCAACTATTTCCTGCCCGGCAACCCCTGGGCCGTGCTCGATTTCGATGACACCGGGCTGTCCTCTTGGCAAACAATTCAGCCGGCGCAGTTCAAGGTCGTGCTTCTGCCTGACGAAGGGGAAGAGAAGACGGGGCTCGACTGGGTAGATTTCAGGGGGCGGTGGGGCGAGTACCTGGGGCTATCGCTGTCCGTGCTGGGGATGAGTTTTATGCAGGCAGGGCCTTTCGGTCCGTTATGGGCGGACGGCGAGAAGAAAAGCGATAGGTGGGAGAACCCCGTCCAGTGGGCAAGCCAGCTGCCCAGGTACCCCGACCCCTTCTGGTCGGCTTTCCTCAAGATGCTCCCCGACCCATCGAAGCTAGCCATCTTCAGTATCTTCAGCCCGGCCGAGCTTCACGTTTACGATGTCCAAGGCCGGTACGTCGGCCCCACGCCAACAGGTGAAGTGGAAAGGGGAATACCCGGCGCCATCTATGTGACCGTGGAAGGGGCTGACTACAAGACCGTGATTATTCCCAATGCGGACGTTACGCAGGAGTATCGAATTGAAGCCAGGGGGACGGGCACGGGCAAGATGGACCTGAGGGCTTCGGTGCCTGACGTGAAGGCGGAGGTCAAGCGGTTCCTCGAGTACCTTAACGTCCCGATAACGCCCAAGACCACCGCCCGGACGAGCGTCAAGCCGGTGCCGCTGCTGGCCGTCCCGCCCGCCGCTCCCGAGGGCAAAGTGCGGCGTCCCGAGACGGTGCGCGATGAGACTACCGAGCTTGAAATCGATAGCGACGGCGATGGTGTCTTTGAGCTGAAGAAGACTCCTGGCGAGTTCGAGAAGGAAGGGGACAGAGAAGACAGGAAGAGCGAGGAAACCAAGCCGGCGCCGTCTCCCGTAACCCCGGGACTGATACCGGTACCCCAACCAGCCCCCGCACCCACAGTGGTCATCAAGCCTAGAGAAGTGGAAATAATGCCCGTTTCGGACTTCTACATCGTTCAGGTCATCGCGCAGGAAAAAGATGCTTATACCGCTGAGATAAGTCCTAAAGCAGATGCTACTTTCGCCGAACCGGTCAGGGTACGCCTGAATTACGCTCCTGGTTTTGTCAGTCAGAAGATTGGCGATACGCCTCTCGTTGGCGCCGTGCGGCCGCCATCGACCATCGGGGAAATCTTTGAAATCAAAGGGGTTCTGCGCCTAAAGGAAAAGACCCTGGAAATTATTTCCTGGAAGCAGAATCTGTACCTTGAGCGCGCTTTCATTCGCTATCGTGAGGCTCTGGCAATCATGAGAAAGACATCGGCGCAGGCGAGCGAAGCGTCAATCAGGTACAACGCGCTGTTTGATGCCCTGGCGCCGGGAAAATGCCTCTATCGGGCTGACTTCGCGGTTCCGGCGGCGCCGCCTGTGCCCTGGCCCCCGTACTCGGGACCGGCGCCAGTGCCTGTGGACAGGCTGGCTCGGGAGGTGGATACTGGCCTCAGCACCATCGTTGGCCTGAAGGCAAGTATCGAGGGCTGGGCTGAAGAAGTCGGCGAACTGGTGGTCCAGGACTGCCGCGACGACCTCCGCGCTTTCCGTGAGGACAGGACCAGCCCCAGTAATCTGATGACACGGAAGACATCGGCGCTGGACGAAATTGAAGGCGACATCTCCCGAATCAAGGAGTTGCTGGAACGGGGAATGGCCGCCCCTCAGGCTATTTCTTTGCCCACTTCTCAGTCAGCCAGACTACCGCCGGCAGCAATGCCAGCTGAATCATCATCCCCGGAAGACCCTGCCGGATTGTCGACCATACTGCCGACCACGGCGTTGCTTCCGCGCCCAGCGGGCTGTAGACCCCTCCCGCCACCAGGTATATCGCCGCGACGGTGACGAAGAGGGCAATCCGCCCGGCAACCATCGCGCCGAGGAGCGACCAGATGGGTTTAAGGTTCAGTCTCTCGCGGAGCAGGCCGGCGACGAGGCCGTAGGCGGCAAGTTCGGCCGTTACCTGGGGTAGAATCGAGGCCGCGGGCATCTGCGAGACGGCGTAGCTCGAAATCGGGGTGAGCAAGCCGACGATGAGACCGGCGCGCCAGCCGAAGAGCAGGCCCGCCATCAGGACGAAGATGTGCATCGGGAGGTAGGTGGCGCCGGCCAGATGAAAAGCATGGAAAAGCCACGGCACCAGCACATCAAGCAGGATGAACACCGCGGCGATGATATAGCTGCGGACGTCCGTAAACCTCAGGACTAAGGGTCGCGATTTAGAAATTACCATCGTATTTGCCACTGCTGTCCTCCTCTAGTCGTGTCGACTTTCTGCTACTATTTTCAACATTTTCTCGGTGGATTTCAAGCCGTGCCCGGTGAACACCGAGACCACCACTTCATCTTTCGACTTCGCCAGGTACTTGCTGACGCCGGCAACTGTTGCCGCTGACGTTGGTTCAATATAATACCCTTTTTTGGCCATATTTTTCAAGGCGTCCTTGATTTCCACGTCACTGACGATGACAAAGTCTCCCTGGCTCTCCTGGACGGCACCGATAATCTGCAGCCCGCGAATCGGGTTGGCGATAGAAATCCCTTCCGCCAGCGTGTCTTTCTTGACGATTCTGGGCATTTGCTTCAGGTTTTGGCGGAAAGCCCGGTAAAGCGGCGCGCAGTTCTCCGACTGGACGCCGATGAGCCTGGGCAGCTTGTTGATTACCTTGGTTTTCAGCAGTTCCTTGAAGCCAATCGCCGCGCCGAGGAGAAGCGTCCCGTTGCCGACGGGCAGGATGACGGCATCGGGCGCTTTCCAGCCGAGCTGTTCGCAGACCTCAAAGGCGTAAGTCTTCGTCCCGTGGAAGAAAAATGGGTTCCACGAGTGGCTGGCGTAGTAGACCTTTTCCGCGGCTTTGAGCACGACGCGGGCGGTGTCTTCGCGACTGCCTGGGACCCAGTTCAGCGCCGCGCCGTAAAGCTGGATTTGGGCGCTCTTGGCGGCGGCGGTATCGGCGGGGACGAAGATGTGGCACTTAATGTTGGCCCGGGCGCAGTAAGCGGCGATGGCGCAGCCGGCGTTCCCGGATGAGTCCTCGACGACCTCCCTGATGCTCAGCTCCTTCACCTTGCTGATGAGGACGGCGGCGCCGCGGTCTTTGTAGGAGCCGGTGGGGAAAAGATGGTCTTGCTTGACCAGGACAGGCCTGCCGTCAATATCGACTTCGAGTAGCGGCGTGAAGCCCTCGTCAAAGGAGACGATGCTGGCGTCGTCCTTGATGGGAATGGCTTCCCGGTAGCGCCAGAGCGTCGGCTTTCTCGCTTTGATTTTGGCTAAAGGAAAGGCGGCGGCAAACTCGATATCGAGGCACGAGCCGCAGTCGCACTTCCAGCGCGGGTCGTCAAGGGCGTAGGTCGCCCCACATTTGGGACAGACAAGCTGGTCCACTTACTTCTTCACCGCGGCGATGGCTTCAATTTCAATCTGGTAGCCAAAGTGCAGTTCCTTGACCGGGACGACGGCGCGGGCGGGGCGGTGCTCGCCGAAGGCCTTAGCATAGACGGTGTTCACGCGACCCCACAGCGTGATATCGGAGATGTAGACCGTGGTCTTGAGGACATGGCCTAAGTCGGAGCCGGCGGCTTTCAAGATTTCCGCGATGTTCTTAAGCGCCTGCTCGGTCTGCTCTTCAATCGTGCCGACGTGTTTTTCGGTGGTTTTAGGGTCGAAGGGGAGCTGTCCGGCGACAAAAACAAGGCCATCGTGGACGATTGCCTGGGAGTAGTGACCGGCGGGGCGGGGGGCATTCGGTGTCTCAATAGTCCTCATGGTTCTTCCTCCCCTTATTGTAGCGCTATCACGCCCGGAATGAAAAGTCATACGATTTACTTATGCGTCAATTAGCAGTGTGCGCAGGGGGATTTCCGGGCATCCCTGTCCAGCGCCTGGCTTAGCCATGTCCTGACCGTCCCGACTTCCTGGCGGGGTACGGCTACCCGCACCAGCCGGTGTGTTTCAACTTCCGCGGCTTGCTCCTGGGGGACTGCCGTCCGCTTCCCCTCCGGGGTGAGCACCACGATGCCGGAATCCATCAGCAGGCGGCGGTTCTCCTCGCGGTCTTCTCGCCGCTCCCAGCAGATTACCTGGCAGTTGCCGCAGGTATCGATATAGGTCTCCCCGGGGTCAAAGCACTTGTCACGCTGGGTGAGGAAAGCCCGGCTTCCCTGCTTATCAGGGTCGGCCGCTCGCACCCGGCGGCTCAGCGCCACCAGTTCGTCTTCATGCTCGGGAAGAGGATAGTCCACCCGGTAGGGACTCCAGGTCGACCACTGTTTACCGGTGTTCAAACCGTGATAACCGCCGCAGCCGATGACACAGCGGGCATTGTTTCCCTTCTTGGCGTGAGCGTGCTGCCTCCCAGCTATTGTCACCGAATCGGTAACCCTGGGACTCAGCATCTCCACCGGGCAGACGATGGTGCACAGCTTGCACTTATCGCAGGGATTTGCTTCGAGAAGCGGGTCCGGCTCTAACTCGGCTGAGGTCAGCACTGAGGTAAGATAGACCGCCGCGCCGAACCGGGGAGTAACCAGGTTGCCGCTCCATCCTAAATCGCCCAGGCCGGCCGCCACGGCGGCATAGCGGTGGCTGAAGTCAGGCACCATCTTAACCCGATTGATGGCGTCAGTGCCGCCAGGCTCCGGCCGATAGGTATTGTTGGCATCTATCCCTCTGGCCTCAAAGCCTTTTCCTCTCAGGAAGTCAGCCAGACTGTCGGTGATATTATAGAGCGTCTGGTATATTCTCTTGCGGTCGGCACCGTGCGCCAGCCAGCTCTTCTTGCTTAGGAAGTCCCTGATGAGCTTACGGTCCAAAGGAATTGCGACCGTGATTACCGAGCGTGTTGCCGGCAGGACATAGGACGGGTCAACTGAAGGAGGCGCGCCGGTCAATCTCTCCCGCGAGGCGATTCCCACCAGGGCAGCCCCGTTTTCACGGGCGATGGCTTTGACCTCGGTTTCAAGTTTCCGGACAGTAATCATCGTGCTTGCTCCTTAGCCTTTCGCTTAACCCGCAAAAGACGTCGGTGATTTACCGCTAACGCGCTTTAACCAGTATAACAC
>JBGOXU010000046.1:0-7684 GCA_041479305.1 Dehalococcoidia bacterium | reverse complement strand
GAACGCTGTAAATATCGTCCATCGCCGATAGGATTTCCTCGCCGCGGGAGAGGTCGCCCTTGCGCATACTATCGAGCAGGAAGCGCCGCAGTTCGCCCACCGCCTCCCCCATCCCGTTCAGGTAGGCGGCGATGTCCACCCGGAGGTCGGTGTGGGAGGGAATGCCTTTGCCGGTCACCAGCGCCAGGACAATGCTGCCCTCGGCAAATTCTTTCTGGGCATCGCGGATGAAGCCGGCGAAGCGGAACTCGCCGTGGGGGGCGACGGCCTGCTCCCCTTCGTCCATCTGGCTGCGGGCCGACTTTAATAGCTCCGCCGCCTCTCTATATTCGAGACGGTGCACGGCGCGGATGGCCTGGCTGGAAAGCCGGATGACCTCGCGGCAGAGCGGCAATACCTTCTCGCGAGCCTCATCTTTTTCCGTCAGTGCCTGCCTGATTTGCTCAGCGATGGAGTCCAGATTGTCCGTTAGTCCGCTCATTTCTTCCCTCGATTTGCACTGATATCTGCCTGGTCGCGCAGCCTGGCGACCAGGGTCTTCTCAATGGTGTAAAGGCTAAAGCGGGCGTGCTTGTGTTTGTCCGAGTCGAGGTTGATGCCCGGCAGTTTCGCCATTTCCTCAAGAACGCGGAGGGACTCCTGCGCCCGGCGGGAGTTGGCCACAACCATACGGGGTAGTCCTTTTTCTTTACTCTCGCCTGGCACTTCGAGGTCGATGCCGACGTCGCCCTCGGAATCGCGCGCCTCAAGCAATTTACGGTCAAGGTCGATATCGGTGCGCACCAGGTCGTGGCGCAGGTTTTTTAGCTGCTGGGTGAGCGCCGTATCATCGAGGATGAAGCGGCTGACCTCTTCAAGAAAGCGGAGGCCCTCCCCCAGCCGGTTGAGGTTGACATCGATGATGCGGAGTATTTTCTTCTGGTCGTCCATATGTAGTGAATTCTAACACAGGTGACGGGATGGGTAAAGGCGAATGACGACTGCTTTTGTCATTGCGAGCGAAGCGAAGCAATCTCAAAACCTGCTGGTGTCACTGCGAGCGCAGCGAAGCAGTCTCAAGAGATTACTCGTTCCTCATTCATTGAGATTGCCACGAGCACTGGGACGTGCTCTCGCAATGACTTCAGTGGGGTTAGCGCCCCTCTTAGACGCCCTTCAGGGTGGTTCCAGTGATGTCACCAGAACTGAACCCTTCTGGGTGAACCCCGCTTCTTATTCCCCGCTGACGGCGTTTTCAATGAGGCTGATGCGCTGAACTTTGCTCCTTTTGTCCATCACAACGGCCACAACATCGATACGCCACGAAGAAGGGAGATTCTCGTGGGTCTGGCGGTAGTGTTCCGCCACCAGTCTCAGCCGCCCCATCTTGGTTGGCGTGATGGATTCTTCCGGAGTGCCAAAGTTGAGGCTTTTTTTGGCGCGCACCTCAATAAAGACCAGGGTGTCCTTCTGCCTGGCGACGATATCGACTTCGCCGTCAGGAGTGCGGTAGTTGGACTCAATAATGTGGTAGCCGCGCTTCTTGAGGAAGTCCTTTGCCAGCTTCTCGCCGAGGAGGCCGGTGTCTCTACGTGTCATATTGAGTCTTTAACCTATCCCCTTCTGGGTGGTTCCAGTGATGTCACCAGAACTGAACCCTTCTGGGTGAACCCCGCTTCTTGGACCATCGAGGCCGGCACTATCAATTCAGCAACGGGCTGAAAGTACGTGCGGTGGATGGGTGAGGGGCCAAGTCGATGGAGGCAGGCCACGTGTTCCGGTGTGCCGTAGCCTTTATGCCCGGCAAGACCATAGCCGGGGTAGTGGCCGTCCATCTCCACCATCATCCTGTCGCGGGCAACCTTGGCCACGATGGAGGCGCAGGCGATGGAAAAACACAGCCCATCGCCGTCAATGACGCCCTTCTGGGGCAGGCGCACTTCCGGCAGCCTCACAAAGTCGATGAGCAACCACTGTGGCCTCGGGGAAAGCTGTTCGATGGCGCGCTTCATGGCAAGCCGGGTGGCTCTGGCGATGCCGTCGCTGTTGATAATCTCACACGCCACAGTTCCGACCCCGAAGGACACCGCCACCTCGCGGATATGCTTCGAGAGGACTTCGCGGCGGGCAGGGGTCAGAAGTTTGCTATCGCGGACTTGCTTAAGCCAGTTGCCTTTGAGTCGAGCGGGCAGGATGACGGCGGCGGCCACGACCGGTCCCGCCAGGGCTCCCCGCCCCACCTCATCCACCCCGGCAATCAGGTCGAAGCCCTGTGCCCGGAGACGTCTTTCTTCAGCGAATGTTGGCTTGAGGCGCCCGTTTAACAACCTACCCCCTGACCCCCTCCCTTGCCAAGGGAGTGGGAAATTTATTTTTCAAGAGGGGTTAGCACCCCTCTTAGACGCCCCTGTTTCCTGATTTTGCCAGAAGCTTACCCACCTTCTTCCAGATAACCTCGGCAATCTTCGCTTTGGACTGAGTGGCGTCGACGATGAGCCAGCGTTTTGGCTCGCTCTTCGCCAGAGTAAGGTAGCCCTCACGGACCCGTCGGTGAAAGGCTAGATTTTCTTGCTCGAAGCGGTCCGGCCGCTTGCCCTTCTTGCGGGTCAGCCCCACCTCCACCGGAACGTCCATCAGGATGGTGAGGTTGGGAAGGGCGCCCTGGGTAGCGGCGCTGTTGACCACCAGCACCCTAGCTAAGTCCAGGCCGCGACCGTAACTCTGGTAGGCGGCGGTCGAGTCGGCATAACGGTCGCAGATGACCATCTTGCCGGCGGCCAGGGCGGGGCGGATGACCTCAGCCACGAGCTGGGCGCGCGAGGCGTTGAAGAGGAGAAGCTCAGCCATCGGCGAGATATTGATATCCCGGCCCCACTTCAGCCAGCGCGTAATCTTCTCGCCGAGGGGTGTGGCGCCGGGTTCGTGGGTGAGGACGGTAGGGATGTCAAGCTCCATCAGCCTTCTGTGCAGGACTTTCGCCTGATAGCTTTTACCGCTCCCCTCCCCACCCTCAAAGGTAATAAAGAGTGACATTGTTACGGCTCCCCCCGGAAAATCTTGACTCTCCGGTGCGGCTCTTTGCCGTAGCTCTGGGAAGCCAGCGAGTTTTTCTCCGCAATAACATGCTGCAGGCGGCGGATGTAGGAGCTTTGCGGACCCAGTTCCACAGAGTCGCGCCCGTTCTGGACTTGCTGGACAGCGGACTCGGCTTCAGTGAGGGCAACCTGAAGCGACTCGGTGGCATTGCGGCCCACCACCGGCATCGTATCGTTCAGGAACTGGCGCACCTGCGCCGGGCTGTTGCTCTTCAACACGTAGACCGGCAGGCTGATGGCTTCCGCCTCGCGGACAATCTGCGGCTTGCGGCGGTAGTAGTGCTTGGACGTGATAAACAAATCAGCTTCGTTCACGTTGTTGACAACATTGATTCGCAAGCCCGTCTCTCGCCCGATTTGCTCCATCCGCGAGCGGTTGACCCCGAAGAGGTAAAGCTTCTGCTGGGCGATGCCCGCCAGCGGCCTCTCCGTGGGTTTCTTGCCCTCGACGGCGGCGCCCACGGCCGGTTTCTCGACTTTGACCTTGCCGCTCTTATCCGTGTACCTCGTCTCGACGGTGGCCAGCTGGCCGCGGAGCAGGGCATCAACGGCGGTGGCGACATCGGGGTGAATCGCCATGCGGTCGCGGTCCTGAATCTCCACCACAATCTCAAAGGTGGGCGGGGACATCCGTTCGAGAATCGATTTCTGCGTGCCCCGCCGCCGCGCCTCATCGTCACCCAGAGTTACCGATTGAATCCCGCCGATGAGGTCGGCTAAAGTTGGATTCATCATCAGGTTTTCCAGCGTGTTGCCGTGGGCGGTGCCGACCAACTGGACGCCGCGTTCGGCGATGGTGCGGGCGGCCTGGGTTTCCAGCTCGGTGCCAATCTCATCGATGACGATGACCTCGGGCATGTGGTTTTCCACGGCTTCAATCATCACGGCGTGCTGGAGGGTGGGCGTGGTTACCTGCATCCGGCGGGCGTGGCCGATGGCGGGGTGGGGGATATCGCCATCGCCGGCAATTTCATTCGAGGTGTCAACGATGACGACGCGCTTTTTCAAATCGACGGCCAGGACGCGGGCAACCTCTCTCAGCATTGTCGTCTTACCGACACCGGGTCGGCCGAGGAGAAGGACACTCTTGCCCGTCTGGATGAGGTCCTCAATAATCTTGATGGTGCCGAAAACGGCGCGGCCGACGCGGCAGGTCAGCCCGACGATACGCCCCTTGCGATTGCGGATGGCGGAGATGCGGTGCAAAGTACGCGGAATGCCGGCTCGATTGTCATCGCCAAAATTGCCGATGCGCGCCACCACGTAGTCGATATCGGACTCATCGACCTCTTTCTGCGCCACAACCATCTCGTGGGCGGGGAAACGGGCTTCCGGCGTGCGGCCTAAATCAAGCAGGACTTCAATGAGGTCGTGGATGTCCGGCTGTTCCGCCAGGGGCTGGCGGATGTGGGGTGGCAGGATGTTGAGCAAAGCATCGAGGTCATCGGTGATTACTTTCTGCAAAACACCGCCCTCCTGAGTAAGTATTCAGGACGTTTAGCAATGGTTCAATGTCATTCTGACCCTTCCAAAGAAGGGGAAGAATCTCAAGCGACGTGCAACTCATGGCTTGAGATTGATTCGTCACCCCAATTTCATCGGGGCTCTTCACAATGACATCACCAAACGCTCTCCTGAGTATCAACGTTTTCCCGCAACTATGTCCAGAAAATACTGGTGGAACCGGAGGTCGTCCGTCAGTTCCGGGTGGAACGCGGCGGCGAGCACCTTGCCTTGCCGCGCCGCGACAATGGTGCCATCGGCGAGCTTGGCCAGGACCTCGACCTTGCCGTTGGCCACGTTCTCGATGAGCGGGGCGCGGATGAAGACGGCGGGGAAGGGCTTTTTGCCCAGGACCGGAATGGCCAAGTCGGTCTCGAAGCTGTCCACCTGCCGTCCGAAGGCATTGCGCCGAACACAGATGTCCATCACGCCCAGAGGCTCCGGATTGACGCTGCAGTTCTTCTGCGCGAGCAGAATGGCACCGGCGCAGGTGCCGAAAACAGGCAGACCTTTCTTGATGAGGTCTCTCAGTTTTTCGGTGATTCTGTAGTCGAGCATCAGCTTGGCGATGGAAGTGCTCTCCCCACCCGGGATAATGAGCCCGTCCAGCCCATCGAGTTCCTGGGGCAGTCGGACTTCGATAGCTTCCACCCTCAGCTTACGCAGGACGGCAATATGTTCGGCAAAAGCTCCTTGCGCGGCAAGGACGCCTATTTTCATTATTACCAGCCCCTTGGCGCCAGCAGCTCCTTCTCGGGAATCTGCTTGATGTCCAGGCCACGCATCGCTTCACCGATGCCCTTGGAGACCTCGGCGATGATGGCGGCATCCTTGAAGTGAGTCGTGGCTTTGACGATTGCCTTGGCCCTGGCGGAAGGATTATTGGACTTGAAGATACCCGACCCGACGAAGACACCTTCAGCGCCCAGCTGCATCATCAGCGCGGCATCGGCCGGAGTGGCTATGCCACCGGCGGCAAAGTTGACGACGGGCAGACGACCCGTCTTGTGGATTTCCTCGACCAGTTCAAAAGGCGCACCGAGCTCCTTGGACTTCGTCATCAGCTCTTCTTTGGGCGTGCAGGTCAGCTTATGAATCTCGTCCATCACGGCGCGCATGTGGCGGACGGCTTCGACGACATTGCCGGTGCCGGCTTCGCCCTTGGTGCGAATCATCGCCGCGCCTTCGCCGAGGCGGCGGAGCGCTTCACCAAGGTTGCGGCAACCGCAGACGAAGGGGACTTTAAAATCGTGTTTCCAGACGTGATAGGCTTCATCGGCCGGCGTGAGCACCTCGGATTCATCGATGTAGTCGACGCCCATCGCTTCCAGAGCCTGCGCCTCGACGAAGTGCCCGATGCGGCATTTGGCCATAACGGGAATGGTGACGGCCTTCATAATGGCTTCAATGACGAGCGGGTCGGCCATGCGGGCGACGCCCCCCGCCGCCCGGATATCCGCCGGGACTCTTTCCAGAGCCATCACAGCACAGGCGCCGGCATCCTCGGCAATCTTGGCGTGCTCGGCGTTGACGACATCCATTATGACACCGCCCTTTAACATCTGGGCGAGTCCGACTTTTACTTTCCAGGTCCCGGTTTCGGTAGCCATAGCGCGCCTCCTTGGTCAAGAGTGGAGATGAAAAGAATCTTGCATAGGTATTCTGATACTTTTTGTATGGTTTGTCAACTTAGAAACGGGGGATTTAGCTTTGAGAGGAGTGCCACGGTGCGCTTTCCTGACCTCACCCCCGTATTCAAGTACGGGGCAGGCCTCTGACCCCTCTCCAGCAGGAGAGGGGAGAAAAAGAAGAGGGGCTAGCGCCCCTCTTGACGCCCTTCAGGGTGGTTCCAGTGATGTCACCAGAACTGAACCCTTCTGGGTGAACCCCGCTTCTTGATATTGCCTACCTGTAAGAAGGAAGAAAAGAAAGAGGGGCCGCCCCTCCTGGACGCCCCGTCTGGTGAGACTGTCTACGAACTCTAGCTTTGGCATCCGCCAGTTTCACCTCAGATAAGGTCAAGATAGTAAGCGGCTCATCCAACTCACCGAAATGAGCGGATACCGCTTCCTTGATGTTTTGATATAGCTCGTCCAGAGTCTTGCCCTGGGTGAATATATCTTCTCCAATTCCACGGGCACACCAGAACTCGCCATCAAAGTAGGTTTCCATCTTTACCAGCATGTCTAATCTCCCCTCAAGATCTGTCCTATTATAGCATAAAATACGGGGCTTAAGCCTCTTTGACGCCCGCCTTCCTATTTGCACTCCCCTCTGTGATAACGGTAAAATTAGTCCGGTTGCAGAACAAGAAATAGAAGGTCTTGAACTAGAATGAAAGCGGAAATTATTTCCATCGGCACGGAACTGCTCCTCGGGGAGATTACGGATACCAATACCCCTTATATCGCCAGCCAGCTGGCCACTCTCGGCATCGACCTGTTCTATACATCGTCGGTGGGGGATAACCGCGCCCGTTTGTGCGGGATGCTGGAGCAAGCCTGGAATCGCTCCGATATTATCTTTACCACCGGCGGGCTGGGACCTACGGCGGGCGATATCACCCGCGAGTGCATCGCCCGTTTCCTCGGCGAGGAACAGTGCGTTGACGAGGCCATCAAACGGCACCTCATCAATTTCTTTGCCCAGCGCGGTCTGGAAATGCCGCAGAACAACCTCAAACAGGCGATGCTCATCCCCTCCTGTACCGCTCTCCCCAACCCCAACGGCACCGCCCCGGGGTGGTGGGTGGAGAAGGACGGGCGCATCATCGTGACGATGCCGGGACCACCCCACGAGATGCAGTCGATGTGGAAAAACCAGGTCCTGCCGCGACTCCAGAGAAAAGCCGGCGCCATCATTGTGTCGCGGGTGGTCAAGACCTTCGGCGTGTCCGAATCGAAAATTGATGAGCTACTCGCCACCTACATCGCCGCATCCAATCCCACGCTAGCGACCTACGCCAAAATCGATGGCATCTACATCCGCATCACCGCCAAAGCCAATACTCCCGAAGAAGCGAAGCAGACGATAGACAAGCGTGAAGCCGACGTCAAAGCCATCCTGAGCGACGCGATGTGGGGCTACGATGAGGACACCCAGGGCGG
>JBGOXU010000045.1:0-7714 GCA_041479305.1 Dehalococcoidia bacterium | reverse complement strand
CCGAGAGTTTGAGGGTTATGCCGCCTTCATCAGCCACTTCCTCAACTTTCACTGCGTCCGGTGCGTCGACGATGGACCTGGCGATGTACTCTACTAACTCCTTCATGTCTTCTCCTTGCTTGCTTTGGACTTCTCTATGATACCGGTCTTGGTCAGTAGCCTGCGGGCAGTGTCCGTTGGTTGTGCGCCAACCTGTAACCAATAAATTGCTCTGGCCTCATCAATAGTCACGGTCTCGGGGTCGGTGCGAGGGTTGAAATTACCGATGATTTCAATGAAACCACCATCGTTGGGCGCCTTAGAATCGGTGACCACAATCCGATAGTAGGGCTGTTTCTTGGCACCAATTCTTCTGAGTCTGATTTTTACCATTCTCACCTAGCCTTTGTCGACTGATTATGGAATAATTATGCAATATTATCGAGCAAGCTGTCAACAAATGCCAGCTACCCATCCTTCTGCCCCTCTAGTTCATTGAGTTCATTCTTGATTTGGACAACTTAACAAACTCAATCAACTCAACAAACTTGAAGAGAGGGGATGAAAGGGGAAATGGAGGTCAGTTGCCAAAGGCTCGTATTGAGGATATAATCGGAGTGTGAAGGCAGATAAGCTGCACCGCTGGGATGTCACCGCTACCGAGGCCGTTGCAATCCAGAAACGTCTGGCGGCCCGGGTCTCCCGCGTGAATGAAGTCAATAACCCGCGCTTCATCGCCGGAGTCGATATTTCGGCGCCGAAGCCGAGAGGCGCCGCCACGGGCGCGGTGGTGGTCCTCAGCTATCCCGACCTCGACCCGGTCGAGGTGAAGGTGCTCACCACCGAAGTGACCTTTCCCTACGTGCCCGGTCTGCTCTCCTTCCGCGAGTCGCCAATCTTACTGTCTATCTTTGAGCGGCTTGAGACCACGCCCGACCTGATTCTGGTTGACGGGCAGGGCATTGCTCACCCCCGCCGTCTCGGCATCGCCTCTCATCTCGGGCTTTGGCTGGACACGCCGACCATCGGCTGCGCCAAGTCGCGGCTGACCGGCACGCACGGCGCGGTGGGCGAGGAGACGGGCAGCTACGCGGAACTGATGGACGAAAACGGCGAGGTGATTGGCGTGGCACTGCGGACCAAGGCTGGTTCGCGGCCGGTCTTTATTTCCATTGGACACAGGGTCGACCTTCCGGCGTCGATTCGCTGGGTTCTGGCGTGCGGCCGCAGCTACCGCCTCCCCGAGCCGACGCGCCTTGCCCATATCGCCGCAGGTGGCGGCAGGATAGAAACAGCCCTTCAGGAGAAGGGCTTGTTGCCCAGGAGAAGGTAAATGCAGGAACTTCAGAACAGGCTCAAGGAATTGCAGTCAAGAATCTCCGCGGCGCTGGTGCGCCTTTGACGTCGCCGCTAAAGAAAAAGAAATCGCCGAACTTGAAAAGGAGTCGGCTAAACCTGACTTCTGGCTCGACCAGTCGAGTGCCCAGAGTGTAATGCGCCAGATGGCGGAGAAAAAGAAGGCGGTGGAGATGTGGCGAGGCCTGGAGAAGAGGGCGGCTGACCTTACTGAGCTATTGACACTGGCCGAAGAGGACACGTCACTTCTGGGTGAAATCGAGGCAGAAATTGATAAGCTATCCACCCAGCTCGATGACCTGGAGTTCCAGATGGCATTCAGCGGCGAATTCGATAACCGCAACGGCATTCTGGCAATCCACGCCGGTGCCGGCGGCACCGAATCGCAGGACTGGGCGGCGATGTTGATGCGAATGTACCTGCGCTGGGCCGAGCGCCGTGGCTACAAGACGGAAGCGCTTGATGTTTCGCCGGGCGAGGAGGCGGGAGTGAAAAGCGTGGTCATCGGCATCAGCGGCGATTACGCGTCAGGTTACCTGAAATCGGAGCACGGCGTCCACCGGCTGGTGCGGCTTTCGCCTTTCGATGCCGACCACGGGCGTCACACTTCTTTTGCGCTGGTCGAGGTGATGCCGGAAGCCGCCGGCGATGTTGATGTCAAGATGGAGCCAGACGATTTGAAGATAGACGTCTACCGTTCCAGCGCGCCGGGCGGCCAGCACATGCAGAAAACGAGCAGCGCGGTGCGGATTACTCATATCCCCACGGGGATTATCGTAACCTGTCAGACGGAGCGCTCCCAGCGCCAGAATAAAGAGACGGCAATGCGCATCCTGAAAGCCCGTATCCTGGAAAAGCGTCTTGAACAGCAAGCTGAGGAGCGAGCCAAACTGAAAGGTAAGAGAATTACGGCGGGGTGGGGCAACCAGATTCGCAGCTACGTCCTCCACCCGTACAAAATGGTGAAAGACCACCGCACGGACTACCAGTCCGGCAATCCGGAGGCAGTGCTTGATGGCGAGCTGGATGAGTTCATTAATGCCTATCTGCGGTCGGGTCTGGGGAGGGAGCAATGGTGAGGAAGTTAAGCATTCTGGCATTACTGGTTTGTCTCCTGGCAGGACTGCTCAGTCCGGGCTTGGTGCTTGCCCAGGGCGATATTGCCGTTTCCGCCAGCTCGGCGAAAGTGGAGTTCCCGCTCAAGCTCAACTTCAGCATCAGCGCGCAGAGCGCCAGCAGCATCACCGACATCCGCTTGCGCTACAAGGTCGACCAGGCGAGCTTTGCTGATGTCACCAGCGAGATTTTGCTCGAGTTCAACCCGGCGACCAGGGTCGAAGCCCGATGGACCTGGGATATGCGCAAGAGCGGGGGAATGCCGCCGGGCACCGCCGTGACCTACTGGTGGACAGTGAAAGACGCGAGGGGAAGCACGGTCGAGACCAGTCCGGTCAGCCTTAGCTTTGATGATACGCGTTACACCTGGCGCCAGATTACCGAAGGCAAGGTCACCATCCTGTGGTATGAAGGCAATGAGACTTTCGCCCGCGAGCTGATGCGGGTTGCCCAGGAGACTCTAAGACAACTGGCGCAGGCCACCGGCGCTCAACTGGAGAAACCTGTTAAAATCTATATCTACGCCAGCAGCGGCGACCTGCAGGGGGCGATGATTTTCCCGCAGGAGTGGACGGGCGGGGTGACCTTCACACGGTTTGGCACTATTTCCATCGGTATTTCGCCGAGTCAATTGGCATGGGGTAGCCGGGCGATGGCCCACGAGCTGACCCACCTGGTCACCAACCAGGTCACTTTTAACGCCTATGGCGACACGCCGGTGTGGCTCGATGAAGGCCTGGCGATGAACTTCGAGGGACCGATTGAGGTCCCTTTTGCCAATGCGCTGGCGAAGGCAATCGCTGAACAGAGGCTGTTTTCCGTGCGCACTCTTGCCAGCCCGTTCTCGGCCTTTGCCGACGAAGCTATCCTCGGTTACGCTGAGAGTCACAGCATCGTCGCGTTCCTCATCAAGGAGTACGGCCAGGCGAAGATGCTCGATTTGCTCAATGCCTTCCGCCAGGGCGCCAGCTATGACGGCGCTTTGATGAAGGTCTATGGCTTTGATATGGACGGGCTGAATGCTCTATGGCGACAGCGCATTATGCCGGGAGTCAAGGTAGGTTGAAAGCCAACAAGAACGACCCGGTGAAGAAGTCTTTCACCATCCACGACCTGCCTGTCCCGGAGCGTCCTCGCGAAAGGCTCCAGCAGTTTGGCGTAGAGGCGCTCTCTGCCCAGGAAATTCTGGCGGTCATTATGGGGCGGGGAGTGAGCGGGGAATCGGTGATGGTGACCGCTCAGCGTTTACTCAGCGACTTTGGCAGCCTTAGAGGAATCGCCGCCGCCTCCGTCGAACAGTTGGCGCAGATTAAGGGCATCGGCATTGCTAAGGCCTGCCAGATTAGAGCCGCCTTTGAGCTGGCGAATCGATTAGGCACTCAGACGGAAAGCGGCGAGAAGCCGGTGGTCAAGACTCCGGAAGATGTGGCCGCGCTGGTGCAGGGGCGACTCAGCGATAAGAAGAAAGAGTACTTTCTGGCGCTCCTGCTGGACACCAGGAACCAGCTCATCCGGGTGGCGGAAGTGTCCGTCGGCAGTCTGGACAGCAGTATCGTTCACCCCCGCGAGGTGTTCAAGGAAGCCATCTCCGCCAGCGCCGCCTCGGTCATCTTTGTCCACAACCACCCCTCCGGCGACCCCCAGGCCTCAGACGATGATGTCAATCTGACCAAAAGACTGGCCGAGGCGGGGGGAATTATCGGGATAGACGTCCTCGACCACATCATCATCGGCGACCGTAAATACCTGAGCCTGAAGCGAGAGGGAGTGTTCTAGGCGGGTATCGTTCCATTTTGGTTGACATCACTATTCTCCTGTGCTAAGTTATCATTGTGAGCTTCTGGGCTTGGTTGCGTAATTTCGTTATTCAATACCTTTGGGAAAAGGTTGAGTGGACATTCCTTCTTGCGATAATAGTTTGGTTTTTGACTATTATTCTGGGACATACCGTTTGGTTGTCTAAGTTTATATATGTGCCAGACTGAAAACCACCAGAGGTCTTTTCTATTATTGATAAGATATTCACAATACTGGGCATACCAGCTTTGATTGTCTCCGTTATGACTGGTATCTCTCTTTTTATAAAATGGATTAAGACTGCCATTACTGAGACATTCTCTGATTAACGGTATTTTTAATAGTAATTTCCCACTCATAAAAGCAAGCATAGTCAGAAATATGGTAAGTGCATAAGCAACGATAACAGCTAGGACTAGCAAGCCAACAAGTGATAAAATAAGTAATAAGAGACTCATTTTGTTTACCCCCAAATAATTCTTGACCCTCGTTTGCGTTTTCTGAATCTAGTTGTTGTCAGTTTTGGTAAGTTAGCACTAAGACGTGGTGGACGAGCGGTAATTCTAGGCATACGCTCACTGATACGGGGCATTGTGGTTCTAGGTAGCCTATATCGTAGAACGGGCTTGTGAGATTTGATTTCAGTCTCTTTAGATACAGGCACTTGGCAAAGGTCTTTCCAGTTTTTAACCTGATAGTCAATCCCCGCCATTTCAGCAGGCGTCTTACCGTTCAAAGCCTCATTGGGCTTAAAGAAGTTGTAGAAAACCAGATACCCGTCCATGAATTGAATCAAGGTATCCATGTCACGGAAAGCCCGCATGACCTTTGTGCGGTCTTTGATAGTCCCGTGCATACGCTCGATTTGAGCCGTGCTTTTCCCACTCGACAGCACCTTAAACGGCCCGCCTAGCTTGTGTTCGGTATCTGCGCCAAAGGTTAGTTCCACACCATCAAGATATGACCTGAGTTCGTCTGTGATGACTACCTTTGGAGATTTCCCAGCACGTTTGAGGGCTGATTCCATAAGTGCTTGGGCATCACGAGTTCCTCTAGTCAAAGATGCCCGTGAAGCAATCAGGAAACGAGTCTTGGTGTCTATGATGTCCCAAAACCAAACCTTGACGTCCTTATCCAGTTCTAGGACTGTCTCATCGGCAATCCACGTATCGCCTAGCTTTGGTTGAACATCACGGAATTGCTTCGAGGCTAGGGAAGTATACTTATCTACCCATTCAAAGACCACGTGCTTTGACGGATAATAACCGTATTCCTGTTTTAGCTGATTCCGAATGTCGCTGATACTTGAGCCTGAGTAATATGAACTCAAAGCCGTGCTGATATATTCGGGCGATACCTTCATATGGAATAGGGCATTATCGCCCTTGAACTTTCGCTGGCAGGACTTACACCAATAACGCTGAACACCCTTATACAAGCCAAACTTAACTACGGCTTCCGAGCCACAGTTTTTACAGGCTATCTTGGTAACAACTTCTGTCATATTTCACCCCCTATCTTTATTCTAGCCCCGTAGTCAATTTGCGACCTTCAACCAAATGGGAACGTTACCTCTAGGCGGGCTGTCTTGCCCTCAGCGCCACGATAATGTTGCTGCCGTGCTCGACGACCTCTTTCACTGGCGGCATTCTCTTGAGAATCTTGAGCAAGGGTATCGGCTCGACGACTTCAATCTCGGCCCAGTTGCCGGCGCTGGAGCCGCCTTTGCCCACAATCTTCAGCTGGGGTACCTGAAGGAGCAACTTCTCCAGGGCGGCAATCTGATTGAAATCAATGGGTGGCAGGATGTCCAGCTCCAGTCGGCCTTTGTACGACTTCTCCTCATCGGCCAGTGTAGTCGCGGCAATCCTAGCCTCAGCTTCGTGGTTGCGGCCGTTGCCGTTCTTGCCCGGGAGTACCATCTCGCTCTGCGCCAGCTCAATGGCCCGGCCCAGCTTCTGCTGAGCGCCAACGGCGAGCATCACCGATTTCTCCAGTTCGGCGCGGACTTTGAAGCGCGCTTCGGCGATTAGTTTCTCCGCCTTCTGGCGGGCTTCGGTGAGGACCTGTGCCGCTTCGAGCTCGGCACGCTGTCGCGACTCGGTGATGACGCTGGCAATTACCTGCTCGCGCTCTTTCTGGGCGCGGGTGCGCGCGTCGTTGATTATCTGTTCCGCTTTCTGCTTGGCTTCGGCGATAATGCCGACAACCTCTTTTTTGTCCGATTTGCGGACGTTTTCTCGGGCTTCGTTGGTAATCTGGTCAGCTTCCATCTGCGCCCGGCGGCGGATTTCCTCAATGTCCCGCTCGGCTTTGACTTTGAGTTCCAGAGTGGTCTTGGCCGATGCTTCCACCTCCCGGCGCGCATCATCCACGTATTTCCTGGTCAGGCGGTCGGCTTCCTTCCTGGCTTCGGTGATAATGGAGCCGGCTGTCTCCTCGGAGACCTGGCGGGCCGCCGCCACCAGCTTGAGGGCTTCCTCTTTAGACTCTTTGGTAATGCGGTCGAGCTCTTTCTGCGCCCGGTCGCGGGCTTCCCGCTTTGCCCGGTCCTCGGCGGCGGCGAGTATCTGGTCGGCTTTTTGCTGGGCTTCGGCAAGAAGGAGAGCGACCTTGCCATTTGCCTGGTCTCTTGCCTGGGCGAGGGTCTGGTCGGCCTGCTGCTGGGCGCGGGCGGTGATGAGCGCCGACTCGCGCTGGGCGCCAGCAATGATTTGGCCGGCCTGGTTTTCCGCCAGCTCCTTGAGGCGGGCTTTTTCTTTTTCAAGGTCCTTTTCCAGCGCCTGGGCGATGCCCAGACGGTACTGGCTCAGGACTTTTTCCAGCTCATCAACCTGCGATTGCAGCGGCACTGTAGCCATATTAGCTCAACCCTCCCCTTCTAACGTCGACGAAAAAAGCGAAACTGAGGCTAGATGTCCACCCACCATTGTAGCTGATGGGCGTGGAATGTAAATAGGGAAATGGTCATACCCACCTTAGTGCTATGCTTGCTGGCACAGAAAAGGGACAGGGTTTACATGACTCTGAACCGGGCCTGTGGTGGGCTTACCGAAGAGCTTTCAGGTCTGAGCTTTGCTTCTGGCACGCGCTTTGGCTCCGAAGGGCGTCAGCTTGACATAATCATTCTCACAGGGGTTGCCCTCGGTCAGGTACATCGCTCCTGCGGTGAGGTCCATGATTATCGACCGTATGGTCTTGGTGTGGCTATGGACATCATCCTTGGGGTTGACGTGCCAGCAGAGGGAATCGGGATAGCTGAAGTGGTCGGTGAAGACGCGCCGGAAAGAGGCGACATCGATGTGCCCGGTGTCCATCGCCAGGAGCCGCTGCGCCCGGTGGTAGCGGAATAGGCTGCTGGGGATGAACTTCTTGAAGATGTCCGTCAGGTCGGCGCGATTGGCGAGCGCCAGGAAGTGATTGCTGTGGGTGAGAATGCCGTCCGTATCGTGGACAACGCCAACAT